>CAJOKZ010000063.1 GCA_905235335.1 uncultured Succiniclasticum sp. | reverse complement strand
TTTAGTCTGGTGTCAACGCCATTGACCAGCACCTTCCTGCGATACTTGGGGCAAAAAACCACATGATACTTACAGGAGTATACAATGTTGTTGCTTGAGCGGTATTTGATTTCCTTCATAGATACATTATACTACTCAAAGAAAACTAATACAAGACAAGTAACAAAGTTTTGTGCTTTTCGCAGGCATCGAACCCGCTCAAAGCACCCGCCTTATATCCCCAGCCCTAAAGGGATGGGTTTTACGGCGGTTTGGATAACACACCGCCACTTGTTTTCCGCATGCGTTATTGTCAAAAGAGGCCGCCCTTACGGACGGCCTCTTCACTTTATCTTTCAGTTCCTCGGATACTCCTGCAGCACAACAGCCAGGGTCATCTGGTTTTCGTTCCGCAGCAAGGTGATGTTCACCTGGTCGCCCACCTTATGTTTCGCGATTTCATCCCGCAACGCGGTCACGGTCTTCACCTTCACGCCGTTGAACTCGATGATGATATCACCGGTGCGCGCGCCTGCCCGCGCCAGCGGGCCGCCCTTGGACAGCTTCATGATGAACAGTCCGTCGTGGAGGTCCATATCAAAGCCGTACTGTTTGGCAACGTCCGCGTCAATCAGGGACGCCCCCACATACGGATGGGCTACCCGGCCTTTGGAAGCCAGTTCCTTGATGATGGGCTTCACATTGTTGATGGGAATGGCAAACCCGATGCCTTCCACGTTGGACACCGCGATCTTGGCGCTGTTGATGCCGATGATCTCACCGTCCGCATTGACCAGCGCGCCGCCGGAGTTGCCGGGGTTGATGGCCGCGTCGGTCTGGAACAGGGTGAATTTCTTCTCGCCGATTTCCACGGAACGGTTCAGGGCGGAAATGATGCCCACCGTCACGCTGCCCCGGAATTCCATGCCCAGCGGGTTGCCGATGGCGATGGCCGGTTCGCCAACCTCTACCGTGGAGGAATCGCCGAATTCCGCTACCGGCAGGTTGTCCAGGTCAATTTTGACGACTGCCAGATCGGTGGCCGCATCGGTGCCCAGGACCTTGCCCTGGGAGCTGCGCCCGTCCGCCAGGCTGACGATGATTTCCGAAGCGCCTTCCACCACGTGGTTGTTCGTCACGATGAGGCCGGACTTGTCATAGATAACGCCGGAGCCGTAGCCCCGTTCCGCCAGCTGCACGCGGTTGAAGAAGTCCCGTACATACGCCTTGTTGGTAATACCCACAACCGTGGGACCCACTTTTTTCGCAGCCTTGACGATCGGCGTATTCCGCGCGCCGGACATCTTCTTTTCGATTTCTTCCGCCTTCTTTTCCTGCTTCTCCCGGGATTTTTCGACGGAATCCGCAGCCGCCGGCTTCGTGGCATCCGGGGCCGGCTTTGCCTTGTCGCCGCCTCCGCCGCAGCCGCCCAGCAGCATGCTCAGCGCCAGCAGCAGGCTGACCGTCACGGTGCCTGCCTTATTCAAAAATGTTTTGTTCATGGTAGTCCTCCCATTCTTTATTTTTCACCACTTCTTCCTGCGAAGTGACATAGAACTGAATTTTTCCGCCGGGACGCTGCTGCTGCACGATGCCACGCACCGTGGACAGCGCCAGTTCCGGCGTGTTGTTCTCCCGGCTCAGGTGCGCCAGGAACACCTGCTGCGGCAGTGTTTCCATCCCGGAAAGCAGCCTGCCTGCCGTTTCGTTGGCCAGATGGCCCCGCGTCCCCAAAATGCGTTTCTGCAACGGCAGCGGGTAACGCCCGTTCTTCAGCAGGACCGGGTCGTGGTTGCTTTCCAGCACCAGGACCTCCGTCCCTTCCAGCTCCCGCTTCACCAGGTCGCTGACGAACCCGGTGTCCGTCACATACCCAAAGGCGTGGCCCCTGCAGCGGAACACATAGCCGGACGGTTCCAGCGCGTCATGGGATACGGCGAAACTGCGCACCTGCATCCCGCCCAGGGCGATCTCCGTCTGGGGCGCAAGGATGTTCCGGCTGCACAGCCGCAAATCGATCCGGGGCAGCGTCTGTTTGATACCCTTCCAGGTTCCCGCGCTGGCGTAGATCGGAACCCGGTAGTTCTTTACAAAAGTTTCCAGCCCTTTCACGTGGTCGATATGTTCATGGGTGATGAAGACGGCCGCAAGGGTTTCGGGCCGAAGCCCCAGCTGCTGCATGCCCCGGGTAATACGCCGGCAGGATATGCCTGCGTCCACCAGCACCGTGCCGGCCTCGCAGCGCATCACCGTGGCGTTTCCCCCGCTGCCGCTTGCCAGGACCGCTACCTGAAAGCAGCTCATGCTTTTGCCTCTTCTGCTCCGGCGCCTGCAGCGCGTTTCTGTGCGCCGCCGGACGAACCGGACAGCCGTTCTTCTTCCGCCAGCTTCACGCCGGCGCTGCAGCCCAGGCGTTCCGCCCCGGCCTCCAGCATAGCTTTCGCCGTTGGATAATCCCGGATGCCGCCGGCCGCTTTCACCCGAAGGCCCAGCTTTTTCGCTTCCCCGGACAACAGGGCCACATCGTCCCTGGTCGCCCCGCCTTTGCCGAACCCGGTGCTGGTCTTCACGAACGCGGCGCCTGCACGGGCGATCAGGCCGCAGGCACGGATCTTTTCTTCCCTGTCCAGCAGGCAGGTTTCGATGATGACTTTCACCGGCGCGCTGCCGGATGCCGCCACGACCTGCCGGATATCTTCCGTAACAAGGGCGTCGTCCCCGCCTTTCAGGGCCCCGATGTTGATGACCATATCCACTTCGTCCGCGCCGTTTTTCACCGCGCGCCGGGCCGCCTCCGCCTTGACCGCAGATTCATCGCAGCCCAGGGGAAAGCCCACCACGGTCACCACTTTTACGCCGGTCCCTGCCAGCTGCTGTTTTGCCAGCGGCACAAAACAGGGATTGACGCACACGCCCAGAAAACGGTGGCGCGCCGCTTCCCGGCACAGAGCAATAATATCTGCCGCCGTTGCTTCCGGTTTTAGCAATGTATGTTCAATGTGTTTTTCGATCATAGGTGTCTTGCGGCCTCCCGGAACCCGCGCCGCCCTTTCCCCGCCGCGAAAAAATGTCGCGGGCCGGCGCAATAACTACTATACAAATTATTTTAACGTATCTTTTTTTCTTTGACAAGTGGTATAATAAACTGGATTCAGGCAATGTGTCGCCTTCCCCCCGCCGCAAAAATATATCGCGGGCCGGCGCCGGGCCGAAACATTTGCCGGTCGCGTCCGCCCTTCATGATTTTATAATTTTTATGGACTGAAAGCCCGCGGTTTTAGCCGTGAGAGAATGTTAAACGCTGCCATCCCACGCAATCGTTTCACGCAATTATTTCATACGTTTGTTTCATGCAATCGTTTCATGCAATCGTTGCACATCATCATTTCACGCAATCTGTATAAAAAAGAAAGGCTGTACCCAAATGGAAAAAATCGTTTTGCTGCTCGCGAAAGAACTGAATATCAAACCTGCGCAGGCGGAAGCGGCCCTGCAGCTTCTGGACGGCGGCAATACCGTCCCCTTTATCGCCCGCTACCGGAAAGAAGCCACCGGCTCCCTGGACGAGGAACAGATCCGCGCGGTGGAAACCCGGGCGCAGTATCTCCGGAACCTGGACCAGCGCCGGGAAGAGATCCTGGCTTCCATCCGTGAACAGGAAAAGCTGACGCCGGAGCTGGAGCAGCAGATACTGGCCGCGGAAAAGATGCAGGCGCTGGAGGACCTGTACCTTCCCTACCGACCGAAGAAACGCACCCGTGCCCAAATTGCCCGGGAAAAAGGACTGGAACCCCTCGCCGGCTACATCGTGCTGCAGGCGGCAACCCCAAAGACGCTGTCCGAGCTGGCGGCGCCTTTCATCGATCCGGAAAAAGGCGTGGAATCCGAAAGCGATGCCTGGAAAGGAGCCCAGGACATCGTGGCGGAAACGATCTCCGACCGGGCCGACGTGCGCGCCCTGATCCGCCGCGTCCTGTGGCAGAACGCGCAGCTTTCCTCCGTCCTTGCCACCGACGAGACCACCGGCAAGGACTTCCTCATGTACAAGGAATACAGCGAACCGGTCCGGCTGATTCCGCCCCACCGGACGCTGGCGCTGAACCGGGGCGAAAAATTAAAATACCTGAAGCTGACACTGTCCTATCCGGAAGAAAATATGCTGGCGGAGCTGCACCGTTTCCTGAAGATAAAAGAGGGGAACGACTTTTCCAAAATGTATGCGGAAGCCTGCGCCGACGCTTATAAACGCCTGATCTTCCCCTCCATCGAGCGGGAGATCCGCAACGAACTGACGGAAAAAGCCGAGAAGCAGGCGATCAACGTGTTTTCCGCGAACCTGCGGCAGCTTCTGCTGCAGCAGCCCATCGCCGGCCACACGGTGATCGGGCTGGACCCCGGCTACCGCACCGGCTGCAAGACGGCGGTCATCGATCCCCAGGGCAAGGTGCTGGCCACCGACACCCTGTATATCATCGGGAGCCAGCGCCAGCAGGACGAGGCCGAGGCCCGTTTCGTGAAGCTGGTGAAAGAGTTCGGCGTCACACTGGCCACCATCGGCAACGGCACCGCCTCCTATGAAACGGAAGAATTTACCGCGAAGATGATCGCGAAACATAAGCTGAACCTTTCCTACCTGATCGTCAGCGAGGCGGGCGCCTCCGTCTATTCGGCGTCCCCCCTGGCCAAGGAGGAACTGCCCGACCTGAACGTGTCCCTCCGGGGCGCGGTCTCCATCGCAAGACGAATCCAGGATCCCCTGGCCGAGCTGGTCAAGATCGAGCCGAAGGCCATCGGCGTGGGCCAGTACCAGCATGATGTGAACCAGAAGGAACTGGGGAATGCGCTGGGCGACGTGGTGGAAAGCTGCGTGAACCATGTGGGCGTGGAGCTTAACACCGCGTCCCCCGCGCTGCTGGGTTATGTGGCCGGCGTCAGCAGCGCCGTCGCCAAAAACATCATCGCCTACCGGAACGAGAACGGGCGGTTCCACAGCCGCAAAGAACTGTTAAAGGTTCCCCGCCTGGGCCCCGCCGCCTTCACACAGTGCGCCGGGTTCCTCCGCATCGCCAACGGCGCCGACCCGCTGGACAACACGCCGGTGCATCCGGAAAGCTATGCGCTGACGGAACAGATCCTGGCCGAACTGGGCTGCAAAAAGGAAAACTGCGCCAGTCCTTCCGTGCAGCTTGCCGCTGCCAAAGCCGACCCGAAACGGATCGCGGACCGTCTGCAGGCCGGCCTTCCCACCGTCACCGACATCCTGCAGGCGCTGGCCAAACCGGGCCGGGATCCCCGGGAGGATTCCCCCGCCCCCATGAGCCGGAAAAATGTGACGAAGCTCAGCGACCTGCAGATCGGAAGCATCGTGAGGGGAACCATACGGAACGTAGTGGACTTCGGCTGCTTCGTGGACATCGGGCTGAAGATCAACGGCCTCATCCACCGCTCCGAACTGTCCAACCGCCGTTTCAGGCATCCTCTTGACATTGTTTCCACCGGCGACATCGTGGATGTGATGATCATCAGCATCGACGAAGCCCGGGGGCGGATCGGGCTGTCGCTGAAAAAAGTTCCGGAGAGCAAATAACAAAAACCGTAAGAAAACAAAACAAAGCGGGGTTACAGAGTATCATTATAAATACTCTGTAACCCCGCTGTTTGTTTTCAGGCATACGTAGGGACTGTAGCGAAATAGGTCCATTATTGGCCTGTTTCGTTACAGTCCCTGATAAAAAAAAGCCCTTACGAGAAGGGCCAAATGAGGGGCTTTGTTATTTTGTAAGCTTACTATAACATAAATAAAAAGATACTTCAAGTTATTTTTCCGAAGGTTTGCATAACTTGTATAATTTACGGAAAAAACAGTCCAACGTAAAATTTTTAAAACGAATTTATCTGACAAACGTACGCAATATGAGGACACGCATCAAATTATCGTTTTATTTTTTTAAAGAGCCTTTATATTCCTGCTCCAGTTTTTTAGTATTCTCATTAAATTTTTCAGACATTTTAACATCCTGCATCGCTGCCATCTGCTGGCGCATCTTCGGGATGTCCGGTATCCAGTAGCTCACCCCGTTAATATATTCCGGTTCTCCCGGCACCATGGCCATCTTCAGCCCGTCCTTCTCCAGCATGTCGTGCATCACCTTCCCCAGTTCGACCATCTCTTTCAGGGAAAGGTCCGTCTTGATCATGGACATGATCTGCTTGGAGACACCCGGGATCTTCGCGATTATATTTTTCGAGGCAATCTGTTTATACAGCGCCATAATAAACTTCTGCTGCCTGCGGATCCGTCCGATGTCCCCTTCCTCATCCCGGTAGCGGACGTACTGCATGGCCGTTTTCCCGTCCATGTGCTGCATGCCCGGGCGCAGGTTGATCTCAAAATCGGCATACGGGTCGTAATAGTACATCCGTTTTTCCACGTTGATATCCACGCCGCCGATCACATCGACCAGATCCTTGAATCCCTGGAAGTCCACCACCACGTAATTGTGCAGCCGGATCCCCAGAAAATCCTGCACCGTTTCCTCCGTCAGCGTATGCCCCCCGTACGCGAAGGCCGCGTTGATCTTGTCCCAGCCGCGGTCCTTGATCTTTACCCGCGTATCCCGGGGAATGGAAAGCAGGGCCGCCTTGTCCTTATCCTTATCCAGCATGACGACAAACAGCGTGTCGCTGCGCCCCACGTCATCCTTGCGGATATCGCAGCCCATGACCACGATATTTTTTTTGCCGGACAGCAGCAGCATGTCCTTCAGGTCGTCGATCTTCGAAAAATCGCCCCATATAAAGGCAGCCGCCAGAAGCACGACCAGAAAAAATAATTTACGCAAAACCGGCCAACCCCTTTCCGAACCGATCCAGAAAACTGTGCAGTATCGCAGCCGTCATCCCCCAGATCACCTTATCCCCGTACTGATAAAAATAGACCGGGTATTCCTTATGGAAATCTTTTCCCGGATCCAGATGCGGCACAAGGGCAAAGGGGAAATCCTCTTTGCGCTTCACATGGACATGGTTCGTCCCCGTCCGCGGCACCGCGTTTACCAGCCATGCCAGCGGGACCGTAAACAGCTCGGCCACCTCGTCCCTGTTATAGTTCCATGTCCTGTAATCCGAAACGCCCGCCCCGTTTTGCAGCATCCCCACAAAGGGGTATACCATAAATCCGTTATGGGCGGCAAAAAAATCCAGCGTCCCGCAAAGCCGGATGTCCCTGTAATCCAGTCCCAGCTCCTCGGACGCCTCCCGGACGGCAGCCGCCGCAAAGTTCCGGTCGCCGCGTTCCCTGCGGCCCCCGGGAAAACAGATGTCCCCCGGCTGCCAGCCCAACGCCCCGGAACGGACCTCGAACAAAAGCTCCGGCCCGCGTTCCCCCTGCAAGAATAACAGGAGGACCGATGCCGTCCTCGTCACGACCCCCGTCGGATCCAGACGGGGCCGGCGCGCACAGGTCTCCTGCTTCATCCAGGCTGCCAACGCCTGCAACTCTTCCATTTAAAATCCTCTTCTTATTTTACGAACAGATCCCACAAAATGACCGCCGCCGCCCCGGGAATACCAAAGAACCCGGCGATCAGGGCCTTGATGACGGTAATATGGATGGTCGTATGGAACAAGGCGCCCCCCAACAGGTTTGCCAGCCACAGCATGATCGCGCCGATGATCCCGTTCCAGACCAGTTTGAACGGAAGGGCCAACAGTTTCACGATGATCCACAGTATCACAACACCGCAGACCAGCGATCCAAGCGAAGCTAAAATTTCCATGTCCTGCCTCCTTCTTGACATACCCCCGCGGCTAAAGCCGCAGGCCTTCGGCCAGAATTTTCTGTAACTCCAAAAACAAATTTCCGGTCGCTGCGCGAACCCTTATCCCGAAATGCGGGTGCGGTTCTCCAGCGCCTTGGCCAGCGTCACCTCGTCCGCGTATTCCAGGTCCCCGCCCATGGGAAGCCCCCGGGCGATGCGGCTGACGATGACGCCCTGAGGCCGCAGCAGCTGCGCCAGATAGGCGGCCGTCGCCTCCCCTTCCACATTGCTGTTGGTGGCGAGGATGACCTCTTTCACCCCGCCCCGTTCCAGCCTGAGCAGCAGTTCTTTGATCCGCAGCTCGTCCGGGCCGATGCCGTCAAGGGGGGACAGGCATCCGTGCAGCACATGGTACACGCCGGCAAACCCCCGGCTCCGTTCCATCGCCATGGCATCCTGGGGCTGTTCCACCACGCAGATGATCCCATGATCGCGCTGCCCGTCCCGGCAGACATCACAGACGTCGCTGTCCGTCAGGTTAAAGCATTCCCTGCAGAAACGGATCTCCCGTTTGGCCTGCAGCAGGGTGTCCGCAAGGCGCCGCACTTCATCGTCGGACATATCGATGATATGATAGGCCAGACGCATGGCAGACTTGTTCCCGATCCCCGGCAGGCACCGGAACTGCTCATACACATTGTTCAGCGGTTTTATCAGTCCAGCCATGTTACATTCCCGGAATCTTCAGACCGCCGGTCACCTTGTTCATCTCTTCTTCCGACACGGTATCCACCTGGCGCATCGCTTCATTCACCGCGGCCAGGACCAGGTCCTGCAGCATCTCCACGTCTTCCGGGTCGACGACCTGGGGATCGATGGCAACGGCCGTCACTTCCTTTTTGCCAGTGACGGTGACCTTTACCGCGCCGCCGCCCGCCGTGCCTTCAAAGCTGCGGGCCTGCAGATCCGCCTGGACCTTCTGCATCTCCGCCTGCATCTTCTGCACACGCTGCAGCATGCCCTGCATATTTCCCATACCGCCCATTCCGGGGAATTTCATACCTTTCATGTTATATCCTCCTCGCTAACTATAAATTGCATTTATGTTTTTTTTATGTTGATTCTGCAAACATTGACATCCTCCCACAGTTAAACCCGTGGGCTTTCATTCCGGAAAAATTGTATTTGCATTTGG
>CAJOKZ010000062.1:8947-10243 GCA_905235335.1 uncultured Succiniclasticum sp. | reverse complement strand
TGGTGGAGACGAGGGGGATCGAACCCCTGACCTCTTGAATGCCATTCAAGCGCTCTCCCAGCTGAGCTACGCCCCCAAAGCTTTACAAGCGATATTATACGGAAAAAAAACCGCTTTGTCAATGAAAATTTCTTACCAGATGGACGGTTTCATACGGTGATACAGCGTTTCGTATTTCGTGCCGGAAATCTTTTCCCACTCTGCATCCGCAAAACGCTTATCCGTTGCCTTATCAATTTTGTTTTTCTTATCCGCCTGATAGACGCGGATAATACGATATTTCCCGGTCTCGTAATCCATGACGACCGCTTCATAAAAATACGAATACTCCGGCGGTTTCCTATCGGGGACAAAAGTAACGAACCACAGCCCCACCTGTTTTGCCCCTTCATGATACAACTCTTTATGGTTATAAAAATCCTGAACCTGTCCGGATTTTTCCGTGCGCGTCTGCACCGGCGACCAGTCTTTCTTCTTCAGCTTATGCTTTTCCGCAAAGCAGATGCCTGTCACGAACAGGACAAGCGCCATTGTAATCGCAAATACTTTTTTCATCGCTGCCACCCTCGCAAAAATAGGATCCCATTCTCTGACTTATTTTACAACATTTCATTGAAACTTGCACTACATGTTATTAAATTAATCTTACAATAATATTTTTTCGCAAATTTTATTTGCACAACTCTGTCCGTTGATATAAAATGTTTTCGGAAATGCCACGGCGGATCCGAACATTTTCCGTCGTATCAACCCCTGATGCATTCATGCTTGCCTGAAAAGACTGGAGGAATAACCAATATGGCTAAGTTTTGTGAAAACTGCGGCTCTCCCTTAAAGGAAGGCTATAAATTTTGTGAGAACTGCGGAGCACCGGTCAAAGAATCCGTGCCGGAAGCCGCGCCCTCTGCGGCGCCGTCTGATTCGGCGACTTCTGCCGCCAGTGTTTCCAATACTGATACTGCGGACAGCAGGGACGGCGCCGACGGGGCCAAAGCGGCTGCCGCTGCAAGCAATACTGTCACCGATCCGGCAGGATCTGTCGATACCGGGATCAGCGCCGCAGGCGCCGCAATCGCAGCTTCGGCAATGCATAACCGGACAGCAGACACTGACGACCCTGGCGCAGCCCCACAGGAAAAACAGGCACCTCCCTATCACGGGCCACTCGAAATTCCGGTCCGTGAAGGAGCCGGTCCCAAATACCAGCCGGACGAAGACTGGAAGTCCATGTTCCTGCGTTATGACAACCGGCTGAACCGCAAGCGCTACAATCTGCGGAGCCTGGCGCTGTCGGGC
>CAJOKZ010000062.1:0-8935 GCA_905235335.1 uncultured Succiniclasticum sp. | reverse complement strand
ATCAAACTGGTTGTCTATCTCCTTTGCGCCATGCTGAATATCCCGTCATTAGAGATGCTCTTTAACCTTTTTCTCGTTGTTTTCCTCATCTCCAGTTTCATGCTCACGATACGGCGCCTTCATGATTTGAACCGGCCCGGCTGGTGGTGCCTGGGAACTTTCATTCCGTTAGTAAACCTCGTGTTAGCTGTCTACGTTATCTTCTTTAAAGGTACCGACGGACCCAATGACTACGGCCCCGACCCGCTGGAAGTATAAAACTGAAAAAGACTGCGGCAAGAATAAGACGTCCTGTCAAATTCTGCCGCAGTCTTTATTTTATTTTACTAACTCATAACCGGCGTCAGCGATAACTTTTTCAAACTCAGCCAGCGGAATATCGCGGGTCTCCTGAACCGTCGCGGTCTTTGCCTCCAGATTGACATCGACGGCGGAAACGCCTTCCATTTTTGCCAGTGCATCGTGCACATGCTTCTGACAATGCATGCACATCATCCCTTCTACTCTCAAAACTTTTTCCATGATCAGACCTCCCGTGTATTTATCTTTTTCGGCAAATTCCGGTCTTGCCGGCATACCCTTTATGATCCCCACGGCTGCCGCAACGGTTCCCTCTGCGCTGCGCGCCTGTGCCGCGCCGGTTTCTCTGCCTTCCCCGGCCTGCAATTTTTCCGTCGGTTTAAACCGTTTCAGCCTCAGCGCGTTGGTCACTACAGTGACAGAACTTAAGCTCATGGCCGCCGCGCCGAACATGGGGTTCAGCGTGATTCCCCAGTGAGACAGCGCACCGGCTGCAATCGGAATGCAAATGACGTTATAAAAAAATGCCCAGAACAATCCCTCTTTGATTTTTTTGATTACATCCTTACTGAGGCGCACCGCGTCCACCGCATCCAGTAAGTCGCTCCTCATCAGCACAATATCCGCGCTTTCGATGGCAACATCCGTACCCGCGCCGATGGCGATTCCCACATCGGCCCGGGCCAGGGCCGGCGCATCGTTGATACCGTCCCCGATCATGGCAGCCTTATGTCCTTCCGCCTGCAGACCGGCAATCACCTTTTCCTTTCCTTCCGGCAATACGCCGGCAATGACCTGCGGGATATCCATGCGTTTCCGGATGGCTTCCGCCGTCCTTCGGTTATCGCCGGTCAGCATCACTACGCGGATGCCCATCTTTTTAAATTCCGCAATGGCCTGTCGGCTTGTTTCCTTTTCCCGATCCGCTGCGGCAATGATGCCCAGCAGATCAGTTCCCGCGGCAAACAGCAGCGGTGTTTTCCCTTCGTCCGCCAGCCGTTCCAGCTCTCCGTTGGCAGCGGAAATGTCGATACCGGCTTCTTCCATTAGTTTTTCGTTTCCGGCGTAATAGCGTTTTCCGTCTTTTTCCGCCTGCACGCCCTTGCCGAACACCGTCGCAAAATTCTGCATGGAAGGCGTTTCTATTCCTTTTTCCAAAACATATTCCATGACCGCACCAGCCAGCGGATGGCTGCTTCCGTGTTCCAACCCGGCCGCCGCTTCCAAAAGATCGGTAAACGCCGGGTTCTCTTCCCCTGCCGTTCCATAGGGCAGCAACACATCCGTCACCCGGGGCCGGCCTTCCGTAACCGTACCCGTCTTATCCAGCACCACCGTGTCCAGATTGTGCGCCGTTTCCAGCGCTTCCCCGGATTTGATCAGGATGCCGTTCTCCGCTCCTTTACCAGTCCCAACCATAATTGCTACCGGTGTGGCCAGGCCCAGAGCGCAGGGACAGCTGATGACCAGTATGCTGATGGCGCAGCGGAAAGCGAATTCAAACGTTTCCCCCCACAGCAGCCAGAAGATACAGGTCGCCAGTGCGATCAACATCACCACAGGCACAAACACGCCGGCAATTTTATCCGCCATCCGGGCGATGGGCGCTTTGCTGCTGCCGGCTTCTTCCACCAGCCGGATAATTTGGCTGATAGTGCTGTCCGCCCCCACCCGTTCCGCTTTCACATGAATAAATCCGGTTTTGTTGATGGTAGCGCTGATGACCCTGTCCCCCGGCTGTTTTTCCACCGGGATGCTTTCGCCGGTAATCGCCGCTTCGTCCACGCTGGTATGGCCGCTGAGGATGATACCGTCCGCCGGGATGCTTTCCCCCGGGCGCACCGCAATTTCATCGCCTGCTTCCAGCTCTTCCGCCGGAACCGTCACTTCCACGCCGTCGCGGATCACCGCGGCCTGTTTCGGCGCAAGGTCCATCAGCTTTTCAATGGCGCTTGAGGTCTTCCCTTTTGAACGGGCCTCCAGCCACTTGCCGAAGGTAATCAGCGTGACGATCATACCGGCCGATTCAAAATACAGGTTCATGCGGTACAGGTCCGCCAGCGCGTTGTCCCCATGAGCCAGGCCCCAGCTGATGCGATAGATGGCGAATATGCCGTAGGCCAGTGCCGCGCCCGCACCTACGGCCACGAGACTGTCCATGTTCGGTCCGCCCGCAGCCAAGCTGCGAAAACCGCCGGTAAAAAACTTTTTATTGATCAACAGGACCGGAAGAACCAGGATAAATTCTGTAAATGCCAGCCAGACCGCGTTCCGGGTTCCGTAAAAATATGTCTGCAGGAATTCAGGTATCGCAAATCCGAAAAATTTTGCGGCCATCGGCGTCATGGAAAGGATCATCAGCGGCGCCAAAAATACCAGCGACCAAATTAGGCGCTGCCGCATTTCCGCAATGGCTTCCAGAGCCGCTTTTACTGCCGGATTTTCCCCCGGTTTCCGCCTGGATCCGCTGTGCCCGGCTTCGTGTTTCCCCGAAGCGCCCCCTTCCGGAACAGGTTCCGCACCATACCCTGCATCCACCACCGCCTGCACAATGGCATCTTCATTCAGTTTTGTTTCGTCATACTCCACCTGCATGGAATTGGTCAGCAGATTCACGCTGGCCCGTTCGATTCCCGCCAGTCTGCCCACCGCCTTTTCCACCCGGCTGGAGCAGGCGCTGCAGGTCATGCCGGTGACCACGTATTTTTCTTTTTTCATAACTTAGTTTTTTTCTTCAGGAAATTGTACAGGGCGCCGACCAGCCCCGCATCATTTTTCAAAACGGCAAAACGCAGAATCGTCTTTTCATAAACGAGAGGCAGCAGCTTGCTGCGCAGGGCGGCATCCAGCCGCGGATACAGGTATTGTTCCTGTGCCATGATGCCACCGCCTATGATGATCCGTTCTGGATTCAGGATATAACAGATGTTTGCGATGCCTGCGGCAAGATTCTCCAGCAGCCGGTCAATCGCGTCAACTGCATCGGTATCGCCATCCTGCGCCATGGCAAAAATTTTCCTTCCGTCCAACTCCGTTACCGGCAGTCCTTTCCTTCGGGCTACGTTACGGATCAGCGCGGAAGTCGACGCAATGGCTTCCCAGGTTCCTTCCGTGTTTATGTGCTGCAAACCAGCTTCGCCCGCGCAATAGGATGCGCCGTGAATGACCTCCCCGTTTAAAATCGCGCAGCCGCCGATTCCGGTCCCCACCGTAATGCAAAAAAGCGACTTGGCGCCCCGGCCCGCCCCCAGCCAGTATTCCCCCAGCGCAGCAGCATTGACATCGTTCTCCACCGTACATGGGAGGCCGCAGCTTCTTTCCAATCGTTCGCAAAGATTTATGCCCACATAGCCGGGAAAATATACCGGGGCATACAGGATCTCGCCTGTATGCGGATTCACGACGCCTGCAGTAGAAACCGCAATGCCCTGCAGGTCATATTCTTTTTTTAACCCGTTCGTAACGGAAACCAGTTTTTCCAGAAAATGGTCCGCTCCCGTTTCCACAATTTCGTTCGGGTAACTGTCTTTCAGCGCCAGGGTTCCCGTTTCGTCGGCCACGCCGTATTTGATTGCGGTACCCCCGATATCCAAACATATATAATTCATAGGAATCCCTCTTCACTTTACCGACCGGTTCAGGTTGGTACGCTTGGGCCCCGACACACGATTTTTTCCTTCGGCGAACTACCGTCAGCGGCGGGGCTGTTTAGTTCCTTTTGCATTCTTCTGACTTATTGTAACGTGTTTTAGCGGCAGACGCAAGGGTGGCGCAGGGAATACATGGAGTGCGCCAGACCGGCAACAAAAAAACGCAGCCTGCAAATTTACAGGCCGCGACACCGTGCATCAACATTTTATCAATATTTACTGTTGTTTTCCTTGGATCTTCTTCCGGACAGTTCGTGCAACAGCTCTGCCGGGGTAATGCCGTGATAGGCCAGCAGCACCATGCAGTGGTACCACAGGTCGCTCATCTCGTAGATGACCTCCTGACGGCTGTTGTTCTTGGAAGCGATGATGGTTTCCGCCGATTCTTCGCCCACTTTCTTTAAAATCTTGTCCTGTCCCTTCATGAACAGGTATTTCGTATAGCTCTTTTCCCCACCGTGCTCCCGTTTGTACAGGATCACCCGGTACAGTTCTGCCAGCACGCCGTAGATGCTTTCGTTATCCGGCTCCGGAACCGGCAGGTTCTTTCCTTCACCTTCATTCCACAGCGGATTGAAGAAACAGGAACGGTGTCCGGTATGGCAGGCCACACCGGTCTGGTCAACCTTTACCAGCAGCGCATCGCCGTCACAGTCGTAGGTGATGGAAGCCACCTTCTGCAGATGGCCGCTGGTGGCCCCTTTGTTCCACAGTTCCTGGCGGCTGCGGCTCCAGAACCAGGTGTAACCGGTCTCCACCGTCCGCGCCAGGCTTTCTCCGTTCATGTAGGCCAGCATCAGCACTTCATCGCTGTACACATCCTGCACAATGGCGGGTATCAGGCCTTTTTCGTCAAATTTCAGATTCGCAATATCAATTTTCATTACAGTCTCACCTCTACCCCTTTATCCCGCAGATATTGTTTAACCTGTTGGATCGTAAATGTTTTGTAATGGAACACGGAAGCTGCCAGTACCGCATCGGCCTTTCCCATTGTCAGCACGTCATGGAAATGCTCCAGCGTGCCTGCGCCGCCGCTGGCGATAACGGGCACATTCACCGCCTCCGCCACGGCCCGGGTCAGCGGGATATCGTATCCGTTCTTGGTGCCGTCCGCATCCATGCTGGTCAGCAGGATTTCGCCGGCTCCCAGGGCCACCGCTTTTTTCACCCATTCCAGACAATCGATACCTGTCGGCGTGCGCCCCCCGTTCACGTAAATCTCCCAGCGGTCCGTACCGCAGCGTTTGGCGTCCACCGCCAGCACGATACACTGGCTGCCGAACAGTTCCGCGCCACGGGCAATCAGTTCCGGATTCCGCACAGCGGCTGTATTTAACGAAGTCTTGTCCGCTCCGGCGTTGAGGCAGTTGCGTATATCCTCCACGGTGCTGATGCCGCCGCCTACCGTCAACGGCATGAATGCCTTGCCGGCCGTGCGGTTAATGACGTCCAGCATGGATTTCCGTTTTTCCACGCTGGCCGTGATATCCAGAAACACCAGCTCGTCCGCGCCTTCCCTGTCATATACAGAGGCCAGCTCCACCGGGTCTCCCGCATCCCGCAATCCCACAAAATTCGTGCCCTTTACGACCCGCCCTTCCTTTACATCAAGGCAGGGGATGATCCGTTTCGTCAGCATATCCGTTCCCCTTTATATTATAACAAAGTTTGATGCACGAAACCACGCATCACAGCGCGATTTCACCATATTTTCAAAATTAGCAGCCCCCTAAAAAGGCTGCTTTTTATATCAGCATTTTCCCTTTGCTGCCGCCAGTGCTTCCCGCAGGTCCACCTTGCCTGCGTAAATGGCTTTTCCGATGATAACGCCTTCGATGCCATCCTGTTCCCGTGCCATCACTTTTTTAATATCCTCTATAGACGCCACGCCACCGCTGGCAATGACCTTTACACCGCTGGCCTTCGCCAGTTCCGCCGTCGCTTCCACGTTCACGCCCTGCAGCTTGCCGTCACGGCTGATATCGGTAAAGATGATATGCTCTATGCCGATCTCCGCCATCCGCTTCCCCAGCTCCAGATAGTGCATGCCTCCGGATACGCCCCAGCCGTCCACGGCGACCACGCCATTTTTCGCATCGATGCCGGCCACAGCCTGCCCCGGGAACTGTTTGCATATCTCCTTGGCTTCCGCCGGATTTCGGGCAGCCAGGCTGCCCAAGATGACACGCGTCACACCCATATCCAGTATACGGGCTGCGGCCTGCAGGCTTCGGATGCCGCCACCAACTTCCACTTTCATACTGCCGGCTTTGGACAGAATACGCCGGATTACTTCCAGATTACGGCTTTCCCCGGCCAATGCGCCGTCCAGGTCCACTACATGCAAAAATTCAGCGCCGGCTTCCCTGAACTGATCCGCCACCGCCGCCGGATCCTCCGCATAGACCGTCTCCTGTTTAAAATCGCCTTCCACGAGGCGTACCGCTTTTCCATTCCGCAGATCAATCGCGGGAAAAATAATCATTTAGCGTCTCTTCTTTCTGAACTATGACTTGCTTATAAAATCGGGATTTGTACATCAGCGTGCCCGCCTTCTGCGCCGTTATAATTCCACAAAGCGTTTCAGCATCGCCAGACCCACAGCGCTGGATTTTTCCGGATGATACTGGAACCCGGAAACATTTCCTTTTCCGATGCTGGCAGTCACTTCCGTTCCGTAATCACAGACCGCGGTGATCAGACCGGCATCGTCAGGCTGACAGCAATAACTGTGGACAAAATATACATACTGTCCTTCGCTTCCTTCCAGCAGGGGCGAAGGCGTTTTTAATTTCAGTCGGTTCCATCCCATGTGGGGAATTTTCAATGCGGTGGGAATCCGCACGACTTTTCCCGGAAAAATCCCCAGACCTTTTACCCCTGGCGCCTCCTCGCTTTCGTCAAACAACACCTGCATGCCTAAGCAGATCCCTAAAAACGGGCGGCCGGAAACCGCATATTCTTTCAGCACGGAAACCAGCCCGGCTTTTTCCAGGTTTGCCATGCAGTCGCCAAAGGCGCCTACGCCCGGCAGGATCAATTTTTCTGCCGCTGCGATGACAGCCTTTTCACCGGTAATGACCGGATTACCACCTACCAAAGCCACCGCTTTGTTCACGCTGTGCAGATTTCCCATCCCGTAATCAACAATCACGACATCTCGTTTATCCATCGCCGTTGTCTCCAAAACGTTTTTGTACCGTACTTTCGGATTCTGTGATTTTATATCAAATCCTGTAATTGCAGAATTTACACCCTGGCAATCATCAACATTCTTGTTTCCTGCATTGTTTTTCAGGATTTTACAGCACGCCCTTGCTGCTCATAACACCTTTTACCCTGGCATCCCTGGCGACAGCCTCCGCCAGCGCACGGGCAAAGGCTTTGAAGATTGCCTCAATGATATGGTGCACGTTGCTTCCGTACAACACGCGGATATGCAGGGTGAGTCCGCAGTTCACGGCCACAGCGCGGAAAAATTCTTCTGTCATCTCCGCTTCGAAATTCCCGATCTGCACCTTGGGAATCTCCGCGTCAAACACAAGGAACGGCCGTCCGGAAAAATCCAGGCACACCTGGGCCAGTGTCTCATCCATAGGGATGAAGCAGTTTCCATAACGGTGGATCCCGGCCTTGTCGCCCACCGCTTCCTTCAGCGCCGAACCCAGCACGATCCCGATATCTTCCACCGTATGATGGCTGTCCACCTCCAAATCGCCTTTTGCTTTCACCGCCAGATCCAGAAAGCCGTGCTTCGCCAGCAGCGTCAGCATATGATCCAGAAAGCCGATGCCGGTAGATATGTCACAAGTTCCTTCTCCGTCCAGATTCAGCCTGACCACAACCTGAGTTTCCGCAGTTTTTCTTTCCACTTCCACAATTCGGGCCTGTTTCTTTTCAATTGATCTGCTCATTTCCCAAACACTCCCTGCAAAGATTCTTGATCCGGTTCATGATGATGCCGTTTTCCTCCGGTGTGCCCACCGTCTGGCGGATGCATCCCTGTAATACCGGATGTTCCGTAAAATCACGCAGCAGAATTTTTTCTGCAAGCATGCTTTTAAAGATCATCTTGCCCGCTTTAACCGCCGTGGCATAATTATTGACGCCGTACTTTCTGTCAAAGGCGGCAGCCAGCTGCTGCTGCAGTTTTCCTTCCGGGCAGTAACAGATGAAATTCGTTTCCGTCGGCCAGACCTTCATCCCCAGTTCTTTCAGTTCCGCAATCATCAACTGCCGCTGGGAACGTATTTCTTCAATCTGCTCCCGGAAAGCTTCCTTATGGCGGTAGCAGACTTCAGCCGCCATCAGGGAATACGCGTTCACATGATAGGGCAGCAGCGTCTTTCCCACAATACGGCTCAGGGTGATGCTGCCCACCGAATAGCCTACCCGCATGCCCGCCAGGCTGTAGGCTTTTGAAAACGTGCGGTACACTAGGAAATTATTGTATTTGTTCAGCAGCGCAAGGGCGGATCCAGCCACCAGCTTAAGCTGGGACAGGGGGCGCAAGTCACGAGGGTCCACGCCTTCCCCTCTGGCAAACTCCATGTACGCCTCGTCCACGATGATCGGGCAGTCCACGCCGGCTATAATTTTTTCAATCACCCACAGCGGGTTGTAATTTCCCGTCGGGTTGTTGGGATTATTCAAAATCAAAAGGTTCGGCCGGTTTTCTTTGCAGAAGGCGATAACCGCATCTGCGTCCAAAAAACCTTCTACGTTCAGGGGATAGCGCAGCACCTCGCTGTCAGAAAGCTGCGCGTAAACACCGTACATCGAAAAGGACGGATACGGTACTGCAATCTTTTTGCCTTGTCCGCCAAACGCATAGCAGGCCATCTGCAGCAATTCGCTGGACCCGTTTCCCACGCGCACCTTGTCCACATCAACGCCCAGCGTCTGCGCGATTAAATTACAAAGCGTCTCGCATTTGATGGGCGGATAACGGTTAAAGGGAAAAGTTTTCGTCTTTTCTTCCA
>CAJOKZ010000061.1 GCA_905235335.1 uncultured Succiniclasticum sp. | reverse complement strand
GCCCCCTACACAGTCCCTCGAAATCGAAGTTCTGCTTACTTTTACGAAGTATGTTGGCTGCACCATTCATCTCCCGCCTAATAGGAAGGAGTCTTCTGGTGGTGTACGATAAAACCCTGTCGGAAACAAAGACGTTCTTTAACTTTTGCCTTCCTGCAAAAACAACATGGAAACTTCTTTATTTTCAGTCTGATATTCTTTGACCCGAGGCAGAATTCCGCAGCTCATTTTCCCTTCCTTGCAGGTTCCTTTGGCTACGCAGTCAGGCCCCGCTTTTTCAAACAGGACCGGCGCTACCCTGCGGCACTCGACCAGCATCTTCCACGCAAGCTCTCGGATCTCCCATTGGGCGCGGTTGCAGCAGCGAAGGCTGAAAAAATTATAAAGCGAGCGAGCGTTGAACGTGCATACAATTTTCGTCTCCGCAGCATTAGGCAGGACGTAACGCGCATCCTCATTCGCTATTTTATAATTGTCTGTCAGGTCGTTATACAAATCCTGCAGCCCCTTCATGCACGACTCAAATTTTTCCCTGGCCTCCGGAATAGCGGCGATGGAAGGCGGCACGACAGTCTCAAAATTATGGGCCTTCACATACCGCTGGGACTGTTGCGAATAGGAAGCGATTCTGTGACGGACCAGCTGATGTGTCAGCACACGGGAAACGCCCTCTATAGCAAAGGTAAATGTCACGTGTTCAATGGGAGAAAAATGCCCCATCCGCACAAGCATACGCACCAGCTTCGCTGCCTCCTCGTCGCTCATTTTTTCCTGCAGTTCGGGAACCCCCACCGGTGAATAGCACAACCGGGCACTTAAGGCAACTGACTTATCCGGATCCGGAGTATGTCTTATCAATACAACCTTCATTGTGACCCCTCCTCTTTATAATGCCTAATCTGGCAATGTAACATCATTTTTTGTGTCGGTCAGGACCGGTATAGAAGTGCCGAGCCCCAACAAACAGGATCATACACATTTCAAGTTAATTATTTTTCATTTCTTCGGAAATGATCCGGAATGCCTGTTCCATGATCAGTTCCAGCCGGTCTTCCTGGTCTTTTAACAACAGCCAGCCACATAGTGCTTCAAATGCGGTAGCTGCGCGATATTCGCTGACTGTAGCGCTTTTGGGTACCATGGATTTTGCATTCCGACCGCGATGCACTATTTCGGATTCAGACCCGGTCAGCCCGGACTCAAGAACATGCATTGCCTTTGCCTGCATCACGGCTGAAACCATCCTCGCCGCTATTACATGGATCACCTGAACATGGGAAGAAACCGCAAGCAGCCTCATCCGTACATAAAAAGTAAATACACTGTCCCCGATCAACGCAAGCACGACCGGATTCATCCGGTCCGGATCCGGTAACGGACGCCCCTCTTCCCGGCAAAGGGCCAAGGCTTGTTCTTTTAATTGTTGGAAACGGACGAATTTCACTGTTTTTTCCACCGTGCTCCCTGCGGCGTATCTTCAATCACGATACCCAGTTCCCCTAATTTATTCCGGATTGCATCCGCTTGGGCATAATTCTTTGCTTTCCGCGCTTCCTGTCGCATATCCAGAAGAAGCTGCATCAAAGAGTCCTCCAATCCTGCACTACTATTTGATGCAGAAGTATCTGCATCACCTTCAAGAATGCCGATGACAGAGCAGAATTCCGCAAACACCTTGACCATCATATCCACCAGCTTCCCATCCGGGGCAAGAGAGGCAGAATCCACATATGCTTTATACACATTAATCTCTTTGGCCAGTGCGAACATATGGCTGATCGCCAGCGCCGTGTTAAAATCGTCCCGCATGGCTTCCATAAAATCAGAACGGAGCTGCCCGATTTTTTTCCGAAGTTCCAGGCTCCTCTCATCCGGACCTCCGCTGATGATCTTGCGCAGGGCCGCCAAATTATCTTTGGCCGTTCGCAACCGTTGCAGGCCTGCCTCTGCCTCCTTCAGACGTGCATCGCTGAAATCCAGGGGGCTACGGTAATGCGTGGAAATGATAAAGAATCGAAGTGTTTCCGGCGCGAAATGCGCTAAGATATCCTTAACCGTAAAGAAATTGCCTAAGGATTTAGACATTTTTTCTTCATTTACCGTAATAAAACCATTGTGCAGCCAGTAATGGACAAATGGGTGAACCCCTGTGGCACCTTCTGACTGAGCGATCTCATTTTCATGGTGCGGAAAGATCAGATCGCTTCCGCCACCGTGGAAATCAAAGGAAGACCCCAAATATTTCATGCTCATGGTAGAGCACTCAATATGCCAACCCGGACGGCCCTTTCCCCAGGGGGAATCCCAGGCAGGTTCTCCCGGCTTAGCAGCCTTCCACAAGGCAAAATCCATCGGATTTTGTTTCCTGTCGTCAACGTCTACCCGGGCGCCTGCCAGCATATCATTCAGGTCCCGACCAGACAGGCAGCCATACCTGCTGAACTTCTCCACACTGTAATATACATCCCCGTCCACGACATAGGCATACCCATTATCAATCAGTGCCTGCACTGTAGCGATGATATCTGGGATATGCCGCGACACACGGGGATACACCTGCACTCTGCGCACATTCAGCTTATCCATCACCTCAAAATAGGATTCAATATAGCGTCCGCAGATGTCGCTCCACTGTACACCTTCTTCATTGGCCGTATTAATAATCTTGTCATCCACATCCGTAAAATTCTGGACATGGGTAACATCGTACCCCTCATGTTCCAAAAACCGGTGAATCACGTCCCATGTAACAAAGGGACGCGCATTCCCGATATGGGGGTGGTTATAAGGCGTAACGCCGCAGACATATATACTTGCTTTTCCCGGGACCATGGGAACGAACTCTTCTTTTTTGCGTGTCATAGTATTGTACACTCTAATTGTCATTTTTACCCCTCTCTGCGCCTGTCATGTCTACCGACGTGAACGCGCCTCCCGCCGCAGCTTATTTGCAATATGATTTAAGCAACGATATTTTATAAAGAAATTCCTGCCTTTTTCAGGCTTTCCAAAATCCGTTTTTCTGTACGTTCAAGACCGAACAGTGGGATCATCTCCGCCAGCTCTGGCCCATGCTGATTGCCTGTCAACGTCACGCGAACAGGCATATAGACCTGCTGTCCTTTCAGCTTATTGGCTTTCTGGACTTTCTTAAAAGCAGCCTTGACCGTGTCACGGCTGATTTCAGGCAAAGATTTCAGTTCTTCCAGCAGCGCCCTAATGACCAGAGGTACGGTGTCCTCTTTCAGTACCGCGGCCGCCTCATCATTTTCAAATTCAAATTCATCATTAAAATACATAGCAACCTTTTCCGGAATCTGCGCGCCATAATCGACCTGCGTCTGAGCAGTAGCCGCAACATTCTGAAGCCATTCCAGCCGTTCCCCGGTTTCCTGGCCGGTCATATAACCGGCTTCTATCATAAAAGGAACTGCCAGTTCCCAAAATGCATCTTTTGTCATTTTACGAATATGCTGCCCATTGATCCAGTCCAACTTCTTAAAATCAAACACCGCAGGATTTTTGGCAACACGGTCCAGTGAAAATTCCTGGATCGCCTCTTCCATAGTGAAAATCTCTTTTTCACCAGCAGGTGCCCATCCAAGGAGCGCCAGAAAGTTATTAAGCCCTGCCGGAATATATCCCTTCCGACGATACGCATCCAGAGAAGTGGCTCCATGCCGTTTGCTCATCTTGGTATGATCCGTGCCCAAAATCAGGGAAATGTGTCCGAACACCGGTTTTTCGAACCCCAGCGCATCGTAAACTAAAAGCTGCCGAGGCGTATTGGACAAATGCTCTTCTGCACGGATTACGTGTGTCACATGCATCAAACTGTCGTCAATGACAACCGCATAGTTATAGGTGGGAATGCCATCTGATTTAACAATGACAAAGTCCCCAATACCGTTGGAATCAAATTCCACATCCCCACGAACCAGATCATGCACAATAATTTTCTCATCCGGCGGCACACGCAGGCGAATGGAAGGCTTTCGTCCCTCTGCTTCGTATCTTTCGATTTGTTCCTGCGTCAGATCCCGACATTTACCCATATATCGGGGCATCTTTCCATCTTTTAAAAGGGCCTGCCGTTCTTCCTCCAGTTCATCCGGCGTACAGTAACAATAATATGCTTTTCCTTCCGCAAGCAGCTGTTCTGTATATTTCCTGTAGATATCCAGCCTTTCCATCTGACGGTACGGACCATAAGGCCCGCCCACATCGACACCTTCGTCCCAGTCCAGTCCGAGCCAACGTAGCGCATTTTTAATATTTTCCTCTGATTCCGGCGTAGAACGCTTACGGTCCGTGTCTTCGATGCGCAACACCATCTTCCCTCCCAGTTTTCTGGCGAGCAGCCAGTTAAACAGGGCACTACGGGCCCCCCCGATATGGAACGGGCCTGTAGGACTAGGCGCAAAGCGTACGCGAATTTCCTGTGACATGAAATATCCCTCCACAACATTTTTAATATTGATGTTACACAAATCTATACGTATTGCTTTATACAATTAACAATTATATCCCGATACATTCCGAAAACCGGTAAGGTCCGACTTAACATATAGATCGGCCCAGCCTGCTCAACATGCTTTTATGAGACTGGCAACCGCTTCCGCCGCGATTCCTTCGCCTCTTCCTGTAAACCCCAGTTTTTCCGTAGTGGTAGCTTTAATGCTGACAGCGTCTATGACAATCTGCAGATCCTCTGCCACCCGTGTTCTCATCTTCGGAATGTAAGGGGCCAGTTTCGGCCGCTGCGCAATAATGGTTATATCCACATTGTTCACCTGCCAGCCTTTCTCCCGGAGAATACAGGAAACAGCCCGTAAAAGACCACGGCTGTCCGCTCCCTTATACCGCAAATCCGTATCAGGAAAATGTTTTCCGATATCGCCCAACGCGGCAGCCCCCAGCAACGCATCCATCAGAGCATGCAATGCCACATCGGCATCACTATGTCCCAGCAGTCCTTTTTCAAAGGGAACATCGACGCCCCCCAGGATCAATGGTCTGTTTTCAGCGAAGACATGAACATCAAAACCAGTCCCAATCCGAAACTGCATAAAAACCTCTCCCATCATTCAGTCCCATGCTTCTCTTGTTGAACAATCTTTTCTGCCAGCAGCAGATCCTCCGGCGTTGTAATCTTGATATTTTCATAAGATCCTTCCGCAATGGCCACCGGATATCCGGCTGCCTCCACCAAGGATGCATCATCCGTCACCGCAAAAGGATGCTGTTTTAAATAAGCATAAGCCTGACGCAAAATACCAATCTCAAAAATCTGCGGCGTCTGTACAGCACATAATGAAGCCCTTTCTGGTGTGGATACGACCAATCCCTGCTCATTTCTGAACTTGACCGTATCCTTAAGCGGAACAGCTGCAATAGCAGCACCGAATCTCCGCGCCTTTTCCAAAGTTCTCAGAAACACATCCCGTCCGGCAAACGGGCGGGCCCCGTCATGGACTGCAACATAGCCTTCCGTTTCAGAAATCAGTGCCAAGCCGTTAGCCACAGAGTCCTGCCGTTCCTTTCCTCCGGCAGCGACTTGCCATTCCAGGCAAGGGAACATCTCCGATCCGTAATCCCGCAGCATAGATTTTGCTGCCGCTATTTCATGCGGTGCCACAAGGATCACAGCTCGGCTCACCAGCTCCGTTTCCGCAAGCATTTTCAGGCATTGCGCCAAAACCGGTACGCCTGCAACAGACACAAAGGCTTTATTGCATCCCATACCCATCCGTTTACCAGCCCCGGCAGCCGGGATGATCACAGTTAAAGGCTCTATCATTTTTCCTCCACACCTGAAGCCGTCTCCCTTACTTCGTGATTTTTGGCAACCTTTGCAAAAATCATGCGTCCCGCAGAGGTCTGCAGTACAGAAGTTACAGCGACACGGATCTTATTGCCGATATATTTACGCCCGCCTTCCACGACAATCATCGTGCCGTCCTGCAGATAGGCAACTGCCTGTCCGTTTTCCTTTCCTTCCCGCAGCAGGTAGGCCGTCATCTCTTCACCCGGGATCACAACCGGCTTCACGGCATTTGCAAGGTCATTGATATTCAATATCCGGATTCCCTGTATGGATGCGACCTTGTTCAGGTTAAAATCATTTGTTACAATAACCGAATCCGTATCCTTGGCCAGTGCAATCAGTTTACTGTCGACATCCGGAATCATATCATACTCCAAATCACTGACAACGGCAACATGATAGAATTCTTTTTGCAGGGCAGAGATCAGATCAAGACCCCGCCGTCCCTTAGCCCGCTTAAGATTATCAGAGGAATCGGATAATCGTTGCAGCTCATCAAGAACAAAATGCGGTACTATAAGGTTCCCTTCAAGAAATCCCGTTTTCAGGATATCCATGATCCTGCCATCGATGATCACGCTGGTGTCCAGCAATTTATTAGATGCAGTCAGATCTTCGGGCATCGATGCTGTATCCACAACCGGTTCCGAGGCAAAGTCAGGTTCCGGATTCTCATGCCCAGCAGACATTCCCTTTCCAGAGAGACGGGAACGGTAGAACAGCCCCAGGATATCCTTGCTTTTATACAACGCAACCTTCGCCCCGGTAAGGGCCAGAACAATACTCAGTATAATCGGAATATAAGAACCGACGATGGGAAGCCTGGAAAAAGGTGCCCCTATCAGATTGGCAAGTATCAGCCCTATCAATACGCCAATCAGGGAAACAATGATATCCGCAGACGGAGCCTTTGCAAGCACAGAAGCGACAATCTCCGAATATTTAAGCAGATATTTGATGATGAAAGGCGTGATAACCCATCCAACCCAGCTGAAAAACAGAACGCTCAAAATCGCAAAAAGCCAATGAATATAAGAATAACCCAGCAGTCCTTTGGAATGGACATTATAGCCGATCAGGAATGAAATGTGTGGAAGCATCTGCTCCATAAGTATAAGTCCGGTTACAGTTAACAAGACGGCTATAACAGCAGTGAGTATTCTTCGTAGCATGTTTTTTCCTCCTTTCTTTCTAAAATCAGAGTATGCATGAGATAACACTACCCCATCATACTTATTATAATATTTTACTACATATTCGCTTTGAATAACAGAGCAGCCTGGTATTTTTTTAAAAAAAACAAATGTCAGGAAAAATTTCCTGACATTTGAAATTGCTTTTTTTTAATTAACCCATTACTGCAGCCATACTGAAATTTCTACGCAATATTCAAGGCCTTATCGATCCATGACTCTGCTGCCTCAATATTGCTGTCCTGTACAATCATGATTTCACTTGCCAGAATCTGCCTGGCATTGCCCAACAGACGACGCTCGCCGGTAGAAAGCCGTTTTTCCCTGTCCTGCCTGGCAAGGATACTAATCACTTCTGCCAAGTCAATAACATCCCCTGTTTTCATCTTATCAATATAGATTGTAAAACGGCGGTTCCATGTTATACTTTTCAGATTGTTGACAACTTCGGTTCCCAAAACTTTCCGAATATCTTTCATCCTGCTTTTGGGAATGATTGGACGCAATCCAACCTTATCTGAATTGCAAAGCGGAACACGCACTTTCATGTTTCCCAAAAACATTGAAAGTACAAGATATTGAGTTGGCTTTTCGTCATATATCCGTTCTTCGATCGCCTCAATCCGCGCCGCCCCGTGCATCGGATATACTACCCTGTCACCAACCGAGAACATCAGACACCTCCGCTATAGGATACCGGGAACAATACATTGAACCTCTCCTGCTTATAGAAGCGGGAGATTCTTGAGAAGTTTGATACACGTAACGCCTGACAGTCATATCCCAAAGGAGTTAGCTGTCAGGATACCCTTATTCTCAAGGGGCTGCCCAAAAACCCCCTACACAGTCCCTCAAAATCGAAGTTCTGCTTAACTTTCGAAGTATGTTGGCCGCACCATTCACGTCGGCATTAGCAATCCTACCGTTCGCAAAGCGGTACAGACCACGCTAGATACGCTTGCCGCTAAATGTTCAGGCATATGGCGGTTTACGGTCAATAGTTTTAGTTTTGCTTGCAAACATAGTAATTTTCTTCGTACTTCAGGAATCTTTTCTCTTGAAAGTAATCTTGCCTGATATTGTAGATAAGCACATTGTACAGGTTATTGCTGTAGCGGCACATTTCTCGTAGCAGAGCATAGTCTTATTAGGAAAGACTTCTCATGACATTAGATTGTGTTCAGTAGATACAGCAGCACTTCTTCCTTTTGTTATATGTAAACCATAGAGCAAAAAGGAAGTTTTACTAAGACAAGATCCAAAGTTTTCTGCTTTTCGCAGGCATAGAACCAGCCCAAAGCATCAGCCTTATTTTTAAATTCAAGGAGTACTTACGATGCCATATTTTGCGCCTAGATCAGCTCAAACGACACTCCCATGCCCTAACTGCCAAGAAAAGTTAGAGATAGCCAGAACCTGCCATGAAGTCTATATGCGCTGCAAACAATGTGGCCGCAAGTATCCGTTGCAAGAGTTCATCGCCAAAGCCGATGAAGCGATGGAAGCATTTTTGGAAAACGTCTATTGTAATCGTATTTAGGAGAAGAAAAGAGATCTTTAGGTTTAGCTTGTAAAAATTTTTTCTACATCTAAAAGATCAGAAAAATCTTTGCTATTGAGTATTAAGTATATAACTATGCTTGGAATAGGCTTTCTGGCCTAATCTTATTTTAACCTTAGTCTACGATGATCTTAATTTTAATCTAATTTTAAGCTGATTTTAGTCTAATCTTATGCATAATATTACGCACAATGGAGATGATCTTAGTCTACTTTAGGAATGGCTTGAAGATGCTTTGAGTTACAGTTATGAGTCTCTTGAAACAGATCGTTTGACTTAGATCATTTGATAGATATCTTTGCTTAGATTTATTTTAATATTGATCTTGCATAAAATAACGACTAACAATAACCAATGATAAACTAAGAATAATCTCAAAC
>CAJOKZ010000060.1 GCA_905235335.1 uncultured Succiniclasticum sp. | reverse complement strand
ATAGAGGAGGATTTCATTATGCCGATCAACAAAAAAGAAATCACAAAAGAAATGTTTGCAAAAGCCATGCAGTGCGAGTCTGCGGAAGAACTGATGGAATTGGCAAAGTCAGGCGGGTTTGAGCTGACAAAAGAGGAAGCGGAAACTTACATGGCGGAATTGTCTGATTTTGAATTAGACGATATAGCACTAAAGAATATTGCCGGTGGTAAGTGTTATATGTATACTCACCTGGATGATATTATGTGAAGAATTTTCAGTTTTCCTAACAGCCGTGGAACTCTAGTTTACCACAGTTTTTCCAACAGCCGTAGATTTTTCCTAATAATATTCAGTTAAGTAAAATTTTATTTACCCCTTACAAGTTTTTCAAAAATGTAACAAATTGTGAAAGCCGAACTAAAGTAATATTACTATACTACATTTGCTCAGACACAGGCATCGCGAAACCATTACTGATGATTCGATTCAACCTAATGATGGAGTGCTTGATGAACAACGCATAATAATTTAAAATACTGAATTAAAAGAAGGACGACGTTGCTAACTCGTCCTTCTTTTTAAATTCTATAATTCACTTTTCTTCTTTCGGCAAAATTTCCCTTACCGCTTTCACGAACTTGGTACGGGGTATCATCACATGATGGCCGCAGCCGCAGCAGCGCATGCCGAAGTCCATGCCCGTCCGCGTGATCTCCCAGTTGGAGGAACCGCAGGGGTGGGCTTTTTTCATGCGGACCACATCGCCCACTTTAAAGTCAGCCTTTTCCAGCATTTTATTTTTTCCTTGTGGTGGCAATATTCGTAATCTTGTACCCGGCCTCACGGATCTCCTCAATAACGGCCATGCCCACCTGGGACAGGTCAACCGTGAAGACCAGTTCCTTTTCGCCCGGGTTCTTCGTATCGCTGGTCACGCAGGAAATAATATTGATCCCCCGGTCCGCGAACATCTTCGTCACTTCCGCCAGGATACCCGGTTTATCCGTAACGTCAATGGTAATACGGGACGCGGACTGGTTCAGTCCGAAAATATCCACCAGGGCGCGGAACACATCGCTGTCCGTCACGATCCCGCACAGCGTGTTCTCCTCATTCATAACGGGAACGGACGCAATGTGATCCTGATGCATCAGCGCCGCAACATCCGCCAGATCCTCCGTGGCGTATACGGTCTTCACATTGTGGGTCATAACATCTTTTACTTTAATGCGGCTTAACAGGTACGAAGCCTCATAGCGTGACAGCGTACTGGCTTCGGAAGGGGATGCGAGCTTAACGTCCCTGTCCGTGACAATGCCGACGACCTGTCCTGCGTCGTTTAAGACCGGGACCCGGCGCAAATCGTCATCGTTCATAAGGCCCTGCAGCTCCAGCAGCGACTGGTTCTGGTTAATGGTATAGACCGGCGACGTCATGATGTCTTTTACAAGCATGAAAAAACCTCCTTTTCATTTCTGCTTTACAGGATAATTATATCACATTATGGCATATATTACGCTTACGCACAGAAATTGTTAATTATTTTCAGGCCGTTTGCGGATCAGCCGCCCAAATACGCTTTCTGCACGGCTTCGCTTGTCAGCAGTTCCTTGCCGGTCCCTTCGAGGGTGATGTTCCCTGTTTCCAACATAGGCCTTGTCTGCAATGGACAGCGCCATCCTTGCGTTCTGTTCAACCAGCAGAACGGTGGTACCGCTGTCGTTGATCTCTTTTATAATGTTGAAAATCTCCTGGACCAGCAGGGGGGCCAGCCCCATGGACGGCTCATCCAGCAGGATCAGCTTGGGACGGCTCATCAGCGCCCGGCCCATGGCCAGCATCTGCTGTTCGCCGCCGGACAGGGTGCCGGCGATCTGGTCTTTCCGTTCCAGCAGGCGGGGAAACTTGGTAAATACATCCGTCAGGTCCTTGTTGATCTCTTCCTTGTCCGTACGAAGGTACGCGCCCAGTTCCAGGTTTTCCATGACCGTCATGTTGGCGAACACATGACGGCCTTCCGGGACCTGGCTCAGTCCCATCCCCACGATCCGGTGGGCAGGTTTTCCCGTAATGTCCTGCCCTTCGAAGGTAATCGTGCCGGTCTTGGGTTTCAGCAGACCGGAAATCGTATGAAGCGTGGTGGATTTTCCGGCGCCGTTGGAGCCGATCAGGGTAGTAATCCCGCCTTTCTCAACAGAGAGGCTGATGCCCTTGATTGCATGAATCGCGCCATAATACACATTGATATTATCAACTGTCAGCATGTCCATACGATTACACCTCCCCGCCCAGGTACGCCTTGATGACCCGTTTGTTCCGCTTGATCTCCGCCGGCGTGCCGGTAGCGATGCACATGCCGTATTCCAGTACATACAGCCGCTCGCAGACGCCCATGACCAGGCTCATATCATGTTCAATCAGCAGGATCGAGATTTTGAAGTTATCCCGCAGCCATTTGATCATTTCCATCAGTTCCTTGGTTTCCTGCGGGTTCATGCCGGCCGCCGGTTCGTCCAGCAGGAGCAGTTTCGGCCGTGTGGCCAGCGCGCGGGCAATCTCCAGACGGCGCTGGGCCCCGTAGGGGAGGTTCTTCGCCAGATCGTTGGCGTGCTTGTCCAGATGGAACAGCTTCAGAAGCTCCATTCCCTCTTCCCGGACCTTTTCCTCTTCATCAAAATATTTTTTTACCCGCAGGATAGCCTGGGGAAGGTTGTAATCAATATGCATGTTGTTTGCGATCTTAACGTTATCCAGCACGGTGAGCTCTGAAAACAGGCGGATGTTCTGGAACGTCCTCGCCATCCCCATCTGGGTGACCTGATAGGATTTTTTCCCGTTGATCAGCTTTCCATCAAAGTAAATATTGCCTTCGGTGGGGAGATACACGCCGGTGATCATGTTAAAGGCCGTGGTCTTACCTGCGCCGTTGGGTCCGATGAGGCCTACCAGCTCGCCGTCATCAATGTGCATGCTGAAATTGGAAACAGCCCGCAGACCGCCGAATACGATGGATACGTCCTGCAGATCAAGTAAACGTTTCTTCTCACTCATTGCCCTTGCCCCCTTTCAGGCTGTTGAAAACCTTTTCGGAGAGTTCTTTGTTGCCGAACAGTCCCTGGGGACGGTAAAGCATCAGTATGATCATGGCCAGGGAATAGATGATCATGCGCCATTCGGGGAAATCCGCCAGCGCCGCGGAGATAAAGGTCAGCAGGATCGCGCCGGTGATGGAACCGGTCAGGGAACCCAGGCCGCCCAAAACCACCATGGTCAGGATATCAAAGGAACGCATGAAGGTGAAGGATGCCGGATGGGCGATAAAGAAATAATGGGAGAACAGCACGCCGGCCGTCCCTGCAAACGAGGCGCCCAGGGTAAAGGCCATGACTTTGTATTTCGTGGTATCGATGCCCATGGTATCCGCCGCGATCTCATTTTCGCGGATGGCCAGACAGGCCCGGCCGTGGGCGGAATTTTTAAAGTTTTTGATAAAGAACAGCACGGCGATCATCAGCCAGAATGTAATGGTGAAGTTGGTCATCCGGGGGATGCCCATCAGTCCGGACGCGCCGCCGACATATTCAATATTCAGGATGCAGATACGGATAATCTCGCCCAGTCCCAGGGTCGCAATGGCCAGGTAGTCGCCGTCCAGACGCAGGGTGGGAAGCCCGATCAGGAAACCCAGCACGCCGGCCGCGATCGTTCCGGCTACAATGGCCAGCGGGAAAGAAAAACCCAGCTTGACGGTCATAATCGCGCCAACATATGCGCCTACGGCCAAAAAGCCCGCGTGACCGATGGAGAACTGGCCCGTAAAGCCGTTGATCATGTTAAGGCTGGATGCCAGTATGATATTGATACCGATCAGCACCAGGTTCAGCTCCCAGAACGGACCGATGACTTCCGCGGCCATCAACCCCTGGAATACCGCAAATATCACAGCGGAGGCAATCAATGCTTTTAAGTCAAACATTCGCACTTTATTCATTGTCATCCCCCCTTACACCTTTTCGCGGATATTCTTGCCCATCAGGCCCTGAGGCTTGAACAGCAGGATAATAATCAGTATGGCAAACGCGGCAGCGTCGCGGAAGGTGGAAGAGATGAAGCCGCTGACCAGTGCCTCCACCACGCCCAGAATCAGTCCTCCCAGCATAGCGCCGGGTATGATGCCGATACCGCCCAGCACCGCGGCCACGAAAGCCTTGATACCGGGTACCATCCCCATGAGGGGATCGATAGAGTTGTAATATATGCCCACCAGGACCCCGCCGGCTGCCGCCAGGGCAGAACCCAGCGCAAAGGTCATGGATATCGTCGAGTCAATGTCTATCCCCATCAGGCGGGCCGCGTCCGCGTCAAAGGATACGGCACGCATGGCCTTACCGGCCTTGGTCTGGTTCACGATATACGTAAGCGCCACCATCAGGACCAGGGCGCTGACCAGGATCACAATCTGCTGGCTGTTCACTACCCAGGATCCTACATGATACACCGTTGCCGTAAACACAGCCGGAAACGTCCGGGGCTGCGGGGAAGCAAATAAGATCATCACATTTTCCAGGAAAAAAGACACGCCGATGGCCGTGATCAGGATCGCGATCCGCGGCGCGTTGCGCATCGGTTTATAGGCGACGCGCTCTATGATAATACCTGCCAGCGCAGCTCCTATCATGGAAATGACCAGCGCGGGCAAAAACGAAAGTTTCAGCACGGACGTGCAGACAAAGCCGATGTAGGCGCCCAGCATGTAAATGTCGCCGTGGGCAAAATTAATCAGCTTCAGAATACCGTAGATCATGGTATAACCCAGGGCGATCAACGCATATATACTCCCCAGGGAAATACCGTTTATCAGCTGTTGGACCAATTGCTGCAAAAAACCGGACTCCATAATTACGCCCCTCCAAACAGTGAAGCAAAAGAATGGCTGTGGCGACTTGCACCACAGCCTCATTGCTTCCGGAATACTGACTTACCTAAAAAACTGAACTAAGGGATCAACCGCCGATCTTCTTGTTCAGCGTCATCTTTCCATCCTTCATTTCAATAATCAAAGCAGTGGTAATCGGGTTGTGCTTTTCGTCATACGAGAACTTGCCGTTGGCAACCTGCAGGTCCTTCGTCTTTGCCATTGCTTCCGCAATTTTCACACCGTCGGTGCTTTTCGCTGTCTTGATTGCATTGAACAGCACCAGGCCGGCATTGTATCCTTCCATTGCGAACACGTCGGGCACCTTGTTGAATTTACCCTGGTACGCTTTAACGAATTTCTGTACGCCGGGGTCGGTATCTTCCGCAGTGTACGCATTGGTAAAGTACCCTTTATTGGTGGCCTCCTTGCCTGCGATTTCAACCAGTTTCGGGGAATCCCAGCCGTCAGAGCCCATCAGCGGGCAGTTCAGGCCGATCTCACGGGCCTGTTTGATAATCTTGGCAACTTCTTCATAGTAGCCGGGGATATAGATCGCTTCCGGGTTCGTGGCTTTGATCTTGGTCAAAGATGCCTTGAAGTCAACGTCCTTGGACAGGAACGCCTCGTCTGCAGTGATGGTTCCGCCGGCCGCGGTGAACACCTTCGTAAACACCTGGGCCAGACCCTTGGAATAATCGCTGGAAGAATCATGCAGGATCGCGACCTTCTTAACCTTCAGGTCCTTCGACGCGAACTGGGCCATGATGTCTCCCTGATACGGGTCGATGAAGCAGGCGCGGAAGACAAACTGTTTCGTCTTCCCGTCCTTGTCCAGGGTGATGCCGGGGGCCGTTGCGCAAGGTGCGATCAGGGGGATCTTATTCGCAGTCAGAACCGGTTCTTCCGCAGCCACACAGCCGCTGACTGCCGGGCCCACCACCGCGACGACCTTGTTCTGTGTCACGAGCTTGGTGGCCGCGTTACCGGATTCGGACGGCTCCGATTTGTTGTCCGCGGTAACGACCTTGATCTTTTTCCCGTCAATTCCGCCGGCCTTGTTGGCCTCCTCTACCGCCAGTTCAAATCCTGACAGCATGCTCTTGCCGTAGTTGGCCACGTTGCCGGTCAGTTCGGCGTTCACACCGATTACGATTTCTTTTCCCGTATCGGCGGATTTTTTCTCACCGCCGCCGCATCCTGCGGCCAGTCCCGCGACCAGCAGGGCAGCCAGCGCGATACGGGAAGCTTTCTTCCATAATTTCATGTTTTCTCACCTTTCCTTTGTCATATATTTTTAACTTTTATTTTCCCCTCATTAAAGCAGCATGCATTGTATAGTAAGAAAACCTTCTATGCTCACATATTATAAGTATCGGTTCACAATTTTGTCAATCATTTTCCTGCAAAAACGGGCTTTTGCAGAAGAAACCAAAAAAATAGTAACATTTATATCGTTTTTTATTTTTGTATCCACGTATCCATAATACAAAGACGTTTGTTTTCAACTTCCCCGTACCGAAATCACAGGAACAGCTTCGCAAAAAGGACCGCCATCACAAGGGCGGGAATCTGGTTTGCGATGCGGATCGGAAGGAGCTTTGCCTGCACGATGCCGATGGCCATCATCAACACGCCGCCTGTCGCGCTGACTTCGACGATGATCTCCGGCGTCAACAGGTTCTGCATCCAGGAGGCGAGCAATGTGATGCCTCCCTGGTACAGCCCCACGGGAACGGCCGAGAGGCCTACGCCAGCCCCCATATTTGCCGCAAAGATGACGGAGAGAACCGCGTCCAGCATCGCTTTTGCAAAAAGGATCTGGTGGTTTCCCGTCAGGCCGTCTTCTATACTTCCCACGATTGCCATGGCGCCGATGCAAAATACCAGACTGGCAAAGATAAACGCTTTCCCAAACGCCCCGGCCGTATCTTTTCTGCTGCCCAGCAGCTTTTTTTCTGCCCAAGCCCCAAACCGGTTGAGCTTCCCGTCAAGGTCCGCTGCTTCGCCGATAATGCTGCCGATGACCACGCTGGCGATGACCAGGATGACGTTCTGGCTCTTCTGCGCCATTTCTATCCCGATCAGAAAGATGCAGAGCGCAACGCCGTACATAATGGTTTCCTGCCATTTTTCCGGAAACCCCTTCTTTAAAATAAGGCCAACTGCACAACCTCCTATGATTGCTGCGCAGTTGACCAGTGTCCCTAACCCTGTCATATTGTTTCCTTTTGACTACACGGTAAACTTCTTGTTCAGCCAGGGAGCCGTACCTGCATTATTGCTGTTGTTGTTTCCCTGCAGCAGCCCGCAGATGCGGTCCAAATCGTCAAGAGAGTAATATTCTATTTCAATCTTTCCGACTTTTTTATTCCTGGCGACGATCTGTACTTTCGTACCCAGCGCTTCTATCAAGTCTTCTTCAAACTTTTTATAATGAATATCTGCGTGTTCCGGAACGGCGTCCTTCCCTTTTTTGGCAGTCGGCTGTTTCCCGTCCTTATCCAGCGCGACCACTTTTTCATCCACGACCCGGAGCGTTTTTCCTTCCTTGACCGCCTTTACGATTTCTTCCACCGTGCGGGCGCTCCATCCGTGTTCTTTCAGCGACAGTCCCAGCTCCAGCTGCTGTTTTTTATCCGCCAGCGCCAGAAGCGGGCGCACCTGCCCGGCGGTAATGGTTTCATCCGCCACCATGGCCTGAAGCTCCTCCGGCAGGTTCAGCATCCGCAGCAGATTGGCAACAGCCGCGCGGCTTCTTCCCAGCCGTTCAGCAGCCTGCGCCTGGGTATAGGAGCACTGATTCATGAGCTCCTTGATCGCCTTGGCCTCTTCCAGCGGATTCAGGTCATGCCGCTGGATATTTTCGACCAGCGAAAGCTCCCGCATCTGCTTTTCGTCGTAATCCCGGACCAGCACGGGAACCTTCTCCAGCCCGGCCTGTTTTGCCGCACGCAGGCGTCGTTCCCCGGCAACCAGCTCATACCCCGTTCCCTTTTTACGGACGATAAGGGGCTGGATGATGCCGTGTTTTTTGATGGAATCACATAATTCCTTCAGTTTTTCTTTATCAAATGTTTTTCTGGGCTGCCACGGATTTGGTTGTATATTGGCCACAGGAATTTCTGTGGTACCTTCGTTCTCCCGCGGCATCGCGGTTTCATACTGGGATTCGCTGGAAGAAAGCAGGGATCCGAGCCCCCTGCCCAGCCCGCTGTGCTTACTCATCTCCAATTACCTCCCTGGCAAGCGCCTGATATACCTGGGCCCCTTTACTCCTGGGATCGTATACAATGACCGGTTCCCCGTGGCTGGGTGCTTCGCTCAGCTTTACATTGCGCGGGATAATGGTATTATACATTTTCGCGGTAAAATATTTTTTTACCTCTTTTACCACGTCGGAAGCCAGATTTGTCCTTGCATCGAACATCGTCATGACGACCCCTTCCAGCTTCAGCGCCGGATTCAGGTTACGCTGCACCAGCTGGATCGTATTCATGAGCATGGTAACACCTTCCAATGCGTAAAACTCGCACTGGATGGGGATGATCACCGAACTTGCAGCCGTAAGTGCATTCAGTGTCAGCAGACCCAGCGAGGGGGGACAGTCTATCAGGACATAGTCGTAATCATATTTGACCCGTTCCAGCGCATTCTTAAGGCGATTCTCCCTGCTCATCATGTTGACCAGCTCTATCTCTGCGCCGGCCAGGGAAATCGTCGCCGGCAGCAGGGAAAGGTTCTCATAGGCGGTGGCGACAATGACATCCTTTGCCGGTATGTCATTTATCATGATATCGTAAATGCTTTTTTTGATATCCCGTTTATCCAGGCCCAGCCCACTGGTCGTATTCCCTTGGGGATCGGAATCCACCAGCAGGACCTTGCGGCCTTCCGCCGCCAGGCAGGCTGCCAGGTTCACGGCCGTTGTCGTCTTTCCGACACCGCCCTTCTGATTGGCTAACGCTATGACCTTTACCACAACATTTCCCTCCGTAACTACTGCCGCCGCGAAACCATGCAGGCCCGTACCTCAAAAACGCAGTCCGCCCTTCCGGTCTCGCCTGTCCGGCTATACATAAACTGTATCTTTATTCATTTCAAAGCGTCCTTTACGCTTTTTTTCACAAGCAGTCCTTATACCGTTTCACGTGAAACGGAACGTTTATGCACATTATGCACAAAGTTATCCACAGGTTGTTGATTAAAAAAGCTTTATGATATTGGGGTCCTTACGCTTTTTCACATTTTTAATGCGCAGGGTCACCACGACATCATCCCCGTCCATATCTTGTTCCATACTGGACGGGATCCCTGAATCTTTAACCGCCTGCATGACCTCTTTTATACTGTTCAGATAGATCCTTACGTCGTTGACGATTACAAGCCTTGCCTTCTTTTTCTGGGCTATGCCTTCTTCTTTCAGCGTTTTTGCGACGAGCGCTTCCGTCTGTTTAACATTCAGGCCGCCCTTCAGCACCTTTTCCAGCACCGCCTCCCGGGTTTCTTCGCTTTCCAGCTTCAGCAGCGCGCGGGCATGCCGTTCCGTCAATTCGCTTTCGCGAAGCCGGTTGCGGACCGATACCGACAGCTTCAGCAGCCGGAGCTTGTTGGCAATGGTAGACTGCTTCTTGCCGACACGGGCCGCCATGGCTTCCTGGGTCAGATGGAAAGTTTTGACCAGCTTTTCATACCCTTCCGCCTCTTCCAGGTAATGCAGATCCTTGCGCTGCAGATTCTCGATCAGCGCGATCTCCGCAATCTGCTGTGTCGTGTATTCGCTGACAATGACCGGCGCCGTCTCCTGCTCCGCCATGACGGATGCCCGCAGGCGCCGCTCCCCGGCAATCAGGATATAAGTATCATCCGGCCCCGGCGCAACCAGCAACGGCTGCAGTACCCCGTATCGGCGGATCGATTCCGCCAGTTCAGCAAGGGCTTCCGGCTCAAACTCTTTTCTTGGCTGATATGGATTAGGCGCGATTTTTGCCAGCGGAACCTGAAGAACCTGAACATCCGTATTTTTCTGAAAAGCCCCCGGCTTCATCGTTTCGACGTTCAAATCATTAAATCCGTCCTGCACGTATCTTACCTGCCTTCTTTATAATACCGGTGTGTTACAGTTTATTTTACCATAAAATGGCTTTTTCTGCAGGAAATTTGCTCAGGGATTCCCCAGCGGTTTTTTCCCGGGCAGGCCGGCCTTGCGCGGGTACACCGAGGGTGTTTCCCTGACCTTCCGGATCACAATGATCGCCCTTCCGTCATCCAGTCCCGGAAGCACGGCCTCCCTGACCGACATCATTTTACCGCCCAAAAGACGGATTGCCTGCTCCGCCTCCCCCATTTCTTCCCGGTACCGGCTTCCTTTTAACGCAATAACCGAACCGCCTTTTTTTACCAACGGGAGGCAGTATTCCGCCAAGACGGAAAGCCTGGCGACCGCCCGGCTTACCGCCACGTCAAAAGATCCCCGCAACGCTTTGTCACGGCCCGCGTCTTCCGCCCTCATATGTTCGAAGCGGACATCCTGTAGTCGCAGCGTTTCCGTAACTTTTTCCAAAAACACGAGTCGTTTCGCAAGAGAATCCAGCAGTACTATATTAATTGAAGGATCGTAAATTTTCAGCGGCACCCCGGGAAATCCTGCGCCGGTTCCCACATCGATCACCCTTTTTCCTTTCATCAGTAAATTGTCGTAGCACAAAAGGGAATCGATAAAATGCTTGACCGCCACATCCTCCGGC
>CAJOKZ010000059.1 GCA_905235335.1 uncultured Succiniclasticum sp. | reverse complement strand
CCTATATGTTATCACCCCGGAGGTCCTATGATAAAGTTATTTCTCAAAATTGTCATCGTGTTACTGCTTGCGCTTGCCGTCTTCACCTATTTTTACAGCCGCCGACCGGAGTTCGGGCGCACCCCCACGGGAAAACGGCTGGAACGCATCCAGCAGTCGCCCCATTATTATAAAGGAAGGTTCTGGGCCATCGATCCCATTGAAAGGCCCGTGGAGACCAGCCAGTTTGAAGCCAGCATGCGCTTTTTGTTCGGCGGCACGCCGGAACGGCTGGTTCCCTCCGGCCCCCTTGTGTCCAAAAAAACGGATTTGAAAACACTGGAACCGGACAAAGATATCGTGGTGTGGATGGGTCATTCCACCTACTACATGCAGCTCGGCGGATACAGGATCCTCATCGACCCGGTATTCAGCGACTGGGCCTCCCCGCTGCCTTTTATCAACAGGGCGTTTGCGGGAAGCAACATCTATACCGCGGATGACATTCCGGACATCGACGTGCTCGTGATCTCCCACGACCACTGGGATCACCTGGACTACCCCACCCTCACGGCGCTGAAACCGAAAATCAAAAAGATCGTCCTGCCCCTGGGCATCGGCGAACATTTTGAATACTGGGGCTTCGACGTAAATAAAATCGCAGAAGAAGACTGGTACTCCGCGGTTAAAATCAGCGACAGCCTGACGGTCCACATCCTGCCCGCCCAGCACTTTACCGGGCGCTTCCTGAACCAGAACCAGACGGAAGCCTGCGCCTTCGCATTCGTCACGCCAAAGCGCAAAGTGTTTTACAGCGGCGATGGCGGTTACACCAAAGAATTTAAGGAATTCGGCAGCGCTTTCGGCGGATTTGATCTGGCGATCCTCGAAAACGGCCAGTACAACAGGGACTGGCCCAAGATCCACATGCATCCGCAGCAGACGGCCCAGGCCGGCGAAGACCTGCAGGCCAAAGCCGTGCTGCCGGCCCACGGCGGAAAATTCGCCCTGGCCCGTCACGCCTGGGACGAACCCTACATCCGCCTGACGGAAGAAAGCAAAACAAAACCGTATACGCTGATAACGCCACGCATCGGGGAGGCAGCAGAAATCGGAAGCACGGTGATTAAGTGTGGGAAGCGTTGAAGTCTTTGGTGGAGTTTCCCAAAGGCTGCGAACGGCAGTCACTGATTAATTTGATTAAGTGAGCCGGCGCGCCGGCCCTTCCAGCAAAAAACCGGTACAGGACTGAATCGATTCGGTTCCTGTACCGGTTGCTTATTTTACGCTATTGTATTGATTAGCTTCCCGTCCCGCATTATTTCAGGTTATAGAATACTTCCATGCCGCCATAGGTCGCAGCCTGTCCCAGGTCTTCCTCGATGCGCAGCAGCTGGTTGTATTTTGCCACGCGGTCGGTGCGGGCCGGCGCGCCGGATTTGATCTGTCCGGCATTCAGCGCCACGGCGATATCAGCCATGGTGGTGTCTTCCGTCTCGCCGCTGCGGTGGGAAACGATGGCGGTGTAACCGTGGCGTTTCGCCAGTTCCACAGCCCGGAAAGTCTCCGTCAGGGTGCCGATCTGGTTCACCTTAATCAGGATGGCGTTGGCTACGCCCTTGTCGATACCCATCTGCAGGCGTTCCACGTTGGTGACAAACAGGTCGTCGCCGACCAGCTGCACTTTGTCGCCCAGCTTTTTGGTGAGGGCCGCCCAGCCCTTCCAGTCGTCTTCCGCCAGACCGTCTTCAATGGAGATGATCGGATATTTTTCTACCAGATCGGCCAGATAATTCACCATCTGGGTGCTGGTCTTGGGAGCGCCTTCCGCCAGCATGTGGTATTTGCCGTCTTTGTAGAATTCACTGGCCGCAACGTCCATGGCCAGTTTGATGTCTTCGCCCGGTTTGTAGCCGGCCTTGACAATGGCTTCCATGATAACGTCCAGCGCTTCCGCATTGGATTCCAGATTCGGGGCAAAGCCGCCTTCGTCACCCAGACCGGTGCCCAGGCCTTTTGCTTTCAGGATGCCTTTCAGCGCGTGATAAATTTCCACGTTCATGCGCAGGCATTCGGTGAAGTTGGAAGCGCCCACCGGCATGATCATGAATTCCTGGATGTCCACGTTGTTGTCTGCATGCTGTCCGCCGTTCAGGATGTTCATCATGGGAACGGGCAGTTCATGGGCGTTGGTGCCGCCCAGATACTGGTACAGGGGCAGGCCTACATAATTGGCCGCCGCTTTGGCAACCGCCATGGATACGCCTAAGATCGCATTCGCGCCTAATTTTCCCTTGTTCGGGGTCTCATCCAGCCGGATCATCAGTTCGTCGATCTCGATCTGGCGGGTGGCGTCCAGGCCGATCAGCGCATCCGCGATGATATCGTTTACATTTTCTACCGCTTTGGTGACGCCTTTGCCCAGATAGCGGCTTTTGTCGCCGTCCCGCAGTTCAACAGCTTCATGTACGCCGGTGGAGGCGCCGGAGGGAACCGCAGCGCGGCCCGTGGTACCGTCTTCCAGCACAACTTCCACTTCTACCGTCGGATTGCCGCGGGAGTCCAGAATTTCACGTGCATAAACCTGAGTAATAATTGACATGTTCCTCACCTTATCCTTTCCGTTATTTTATATTGCAAATTTAATTTTTGTAACATTCCTGAATTGAAAACGTGCTGCGCGCGTTCCGAAAGACTTTTCAAACCGGAAACCTGTTTTGCGTGCGGCCTTCATCCGTCAGTCCAGCAGGCTTTTTCCTGTCATCGCTTCCGGCTGCGGAATGTGCAAAAGCTGCAGCAGCGTCGGCGCAATGTCGGCCAGTCTTCCTTCATGCAGCCGGTTTGGTTTATGGCTGATCACAAGGAAAGGCACTTTGTTCGTGGTATGGGCCGTGCAGGGCGTTCCGTCTTCGTTCCGCATCTTTTCCAGATTGCCGTGGTCCGCCGTGATGCAGATCACCCCGTCCAGGGACAGGATCTTTTCCACGATCCTTCCGGCGCAGGCATCCACGGTTTCCATGGCCCTGACCGCCGCCTCCATGATACCGGTGTGTCCCACCATGTCCGGATTGGCAAAGTTCAGGATCACCACGTCATATTTGTCTTCGTCCAGCGCCTTCAGCAGCGCATCGGTCACCTGGAACGCGCTCATCTCCGGCTGCAGGTCGTAGGTGGCCACCTTGGGCGACGGGATCAGGATGCGGTCCTCGCCGTCATTGGGTTCCTCCACGCCGCCGTTAAAGAAAAACGTCACATGGGCATATTTTTCCGTTTCCGCGATGCGGAGCTGCTTCAGCCCGTTCTTCGCCAGCACTTCGCCCAGCGTATCTTCATAATGCTCCGGAGGATAGGCCGTCGGGATGTCGATGGTGGCATCGTACTGTGTCATCCCCGCCATATACACGGGCCGCGCCCCGGCAGGACGTTCGAAATACGGGAACTCTTCATCGTGCAGCGCGCGGGTGATCTCCCGCGCCCTGTCCGGACGGAAATTGTAGAAGATGATGCTGTCACCCTTCCGGATACAGGCTGCCGATGTTTCGCCTGCGTCTGCGTCCTCGCCCTTTAGCGCCACGCAAAAAGGCACCACGAACTCATCGTTCACGCCGGCCGCGTAGGAAGCGCTGATCCCTTCCTCTGCCGAGGCGAAGACGGCGCCCTCCCGCAGCACCATGTTGCGATAGGCCTTTTCCAAACGTTCCCACCGTTTGTCCCGGTCCATGGCATAGTATCGTCCGCTTACGGTGGCAAAGCAGCCGATGCCTTTTTCCTTCATGTGCGCTTCCAGTTCCCGCACATAGGGGATCGCGCTCTGGGGCGGCACGTCGCGCCCGTCCAGGAAAGCGTGAACGTAAACTTTTTCAAGACCCTCCGTCCGCGCCATGTCCAGCAGCGCTTTCAGGTGGTCGATGTGGCTGTGGACGCCGCCGTCGCTCAGCAGCCCCATCAGGTGCAGGGAAGTTCCGTTTTCCTTCGCGTGCCGCATGGCGTCCAGCAGCACTTTGTTCTGAAAAAAGCTGCCCTCTTTGATGGCGTGGGTGATCAGGGACAGATCCTGGTAAATGATCCGGCCTGACCCGATGTTCAGATGCCCGACCTCCGAATTCCCGATCTGTCCTGCGGGCAGCCCCACATCTTCCCCGCTGGCATCCAGCGTTGTGTGGGGATATTCCGCAAAGCAGCGATCCAGATTCGGGGTCTTCGCCACAGCCGCCGCATTGTAGGGACCGGCCGGGGCCAAGCCCCAGCCGTCCAGAATCATTAACATTACCGGCTTTTTTGCCATTTTCTCTCCTTCAAAACTTTTTTGCAAACGGTTGCAGAAGCCTGCCCGGTCTGCCTGCAACCATTTTTTATGCTTTCCTTCTCCGCGGCACGGGATCACTTACAATCATCGCGCCGCAATTATTTTTTATCAAATTTTAAAAGCTGCGCACGATCTTCGCGAAACTGTCAACCTTCAGGCTGGCGCCGCCCACCAGCACGCCGTCGATGCCTTTGACGCAGAACTGGGACGCATTGGTATCCTTCACGCTGCCGCCGTACAGGATTCGGATGTGGCGCGCCACGTCCTCGCCCACAATCGCGTTCAGCTGTTCCCGGATGAACCGGCAGACCTCCTGGGCGTCCCGGGCCGTCGCGGTATTGCCCGTGCCGATGGCCCAGATGGGTTCATAGGCAACGGTCAGCAGCGCGGCCTGTTCTTTTGTAATGCCTTCCAAGGCGCTCTTCAGCTGTCCGGCGATCTTCGAATTCGTAGCGCCGGCCTTCCGTTCTGCTTCGGATTCGCCAACGCACAGCACCGGCTTGAGCTGGTTCCGGTAAGCTGCCTTCAGCTTCTTCGCTACGATCTCATCACTTTCCATAAATATTCCGCGGCGTTCACTGTGGCCTACCAGCACATATTCACAGCCGATAGACGCAATCTGGGAACCGGACACGGCGCCGGTGAATGCGCCTTCATCCTCCCAGCACAGATCCTGCGCGCCATAGCCCACTGCTTGACCGTCAATGGCTTCCGCCACGCTTTCCAGCGCGGTAAAAGGCGGGAATATTACCACTTCGTTGACGGTCCCGTTCGTTTCGGTAACCAGACCCTGGGCCAGTTCGACCGCTTCATCAACGGTCTTGTACATCTTCCAGTTACCGGCCACAAAAGGGCGCCGCACCTCGTCCAGCGCCTCAACGCCCGGCAGCGCCTTGCCTTCCAGATATTCCAGGGAAGCGCCGCCGCCGGTGGAGATATGGCTGATCTTATCTTCCAGACCGATCTTCTTGATGGCCGCTACACTGTCGCCGCCTCCGACGATGCTGACCGCGTCGCAGTCCGCTACGGCTTTGGCTACGGCTTCCGTGCCTTTGCAGAACGCATCCATCTCGAATACGCCCATGGGCCCGTTCCAGACCACCAGTTTGGCATCCTTCACGGCATCCGCATACAGCCTGCAGGTTTCCGGTCCGATATCCAGCGCCATGTAGTCCTGGTTCAGGTCGTCCAGTTTGGATACTTCATATGCGGAATCCGGCTTGAATTCCGCCGCCATCACCAGATCGACGGGCAGCAGGATCTTCACGTTTTTAACAGAGGCTTCTGCCATGATCCGTTTCGCTTCTTCGATCTTATCTTCTTCCACCAGGGATTTGCCCATGGGGATGCCCCTGGCAGCCAGGAAGGTGTTGGCCATGCCGCCGCCGATCAGGAGCGCGTCGACCTTGTTCAGCAGGTTTGTGATAACACCGATCTTGTCCGACACCTTAGCCCCGCCGATGATGGCGATAAAGGGATGCTGCGGATTGTTGACAGCGTCCCCGATGAAGCGGATCTCCTTTTCCAGCAGGAACCCGGCCGCGCTTGGCAGGAAATGGGTAATGCCCTCTACCGAAGCATGGGCCCGGTGGGATACGCCGAAACCGTCATTGACATACAGGTCGGCCAGGGAGGCCAGTTTTTCCGCAAATTCCAGATCGTTCTTCTCTTCTTCTTTGTGGAAGCGCAGGTTTTCCAACAGCAATACGGAACCGGTCTCCAGTTTTTTGGCCGCTTCTTCGGCCGCCGGCCCGATGCAGTCTTCCGCGAAGGCCACCGGTTTGCCCAGCAGTTCTTCCAGATGCTTTGCTACATTCCTCAGTGTGAATTTCGGATTGACCTGTCCTTTCGGCCGGCCCAGATGGCTCATCAGGATAACGGCCGCGTCATGGTCCAGCAGATACCGGATCGTCGGCAGCGCCGCCTGCATCCGGTTGTCATCCGTAATGTTTCCGGCATCGTCCTGGGGCACGTTGAAGTCTACCCGTACCAGGACCTTTTTGCCGGCTGCGTCTAAATCAGAAAGGATCTTTTTATCCAACGAACTCAAACTCCCTTCAAATGAATTTCAAATTAATGGGTCAGGCGCAAAACATTTTGCATAAAATGCAAACAAAGCCGACGCCCGGAAAGGGCGCCGACTTACAAACGTATTAATAGCCTTTTTTGCCAATGTAAACTGCAAGGTCAACCAGACGGCAGGCATATCCCCATTCGTTGTCGTACCAGGCCACGACCTTGGCCAGACGGGGGCCGATCATCATGGTGGACAGACCGTCAACGATGGAGGAGAGGTCACAGCCGATGAAATCACTGGATACCAGCGGAAGATCCGTGTAACCCAGGATGCCCTTCAGCTCGCCTTCGGAGGCTTTCTTCAGCGCCGCATTGATCTCTTCAACGGTAGTGTCTTTCTTCAGGGTTACCGTCAGGTCGGTCAGGGATACGTCCGGAGTAGGAACGCGCAGGGCAAAGCCGTTCAGTTTGCCTTTTAATTCCGGCAGCACCAGGGCAACCGCTTTGGCGGCGCCGGTAGTCGTAGGAATGATGGACATGGCAGCCGCACGGGCACGGCGCAGATCCTTGTGGCTTACATCCAGGATCTTCTGGTCATTGGTATAAGAATGGACGGTCGTCATCAGGCCGCTTTCAATGCCGAAATTGTCCAGCAGTACCTTGGTAAAAGGAGCCAGGCAGTTGGTGGTGCAGGACGCATTGGAGATGATGTGATGCTTGGCAGGATCATACTTTTCTTCGTTTACGCCCATTACGATGGTGATATCTTCATTTTTACCGGGAGCGGAGATGATAACTTTCTTGGCACCGTTATCAATATGTGCCTGCGCCTCTTTTGAATCCTTGAACTTGCCGGTGCATTCCAGAACAATATCCGCGCCAAACTTGCCCCAGGGAATTTTGGTAACGTCTGTTTCACTGGTAACCGGGATCTTTTTACCATCGATCACAAGGAACCCGTCCTCATAGGAAACGTCTTCCTCCATGGTTCTATGGACGGAATCATATTTTAACAGATGCGCCATGATGTCGCCGACGGTCCGGTTGTTAACTGCTACGACCTCAGCATCCGGCATGGTAAGGATCCTTCTCAGAGCCAGACGACCGATGCGACCAAAACCGCTGATACCAATTTTTACCATACTAAACTCCTCCTTAAAATAATAAATTTAAACAAGTTATGGATAAAACGCTTAACACAGTAAAACTCTACTGTGAAACTTCCGAAACAAATTTTTTACCGTTTCTTCTCCTGTTCCAAAAGAAGCGCCATCTCGTTGGCAGCCGCTTCGTCTGTGATCAGGATATCCTGCCTGGCAGCCCGGGAAGCCGCCAGGATCGCTTTCGCCTTTGACCTGCCCCCCGCGGCCCCGATCACCGTCTTGATCTTCGGCAGATCCTGCATCATCAGGCCCGCGTTGTTGGTCATATAAATCTGCTGCCCGTCCACATCGCTGTACTGTCCTACCGCCTCTCCCACGGCGCCCCGGCTGAGAAGCCTCTCGATAAACGGCTGAGGCAGATGACGGTGCCTGGCCATCACATCGGCACGCCCGATCCCGTATATAAGGATATCGGCACGCTTTATCATGTCGACTACTTCCCGGATCCCCGCGTCTTCTGCAAGGATACTGTTCAAAATCTCCTGGCTCACCGAATCCGGCACATACAGCTGACGGTACGATGCATGAAGGTGACGGGCCATCACCGTAGCGATGGTATTGGCCTGCAGTTCCAGCATATCCCCCAGCCCGCCGCGGGCCGGAACGATGACCACGTCGGGAAAATTCCCCCGGATATTGGATGCCGCTGAAGCCAGCGTTGTTCCACCGCTGACCGCCACGATCTTTCCTTTTCCCCCATTGAGGAGAGAAACCAGGACATGGGCCGCAGCCCGCCCGATCTCCCGTTTGACGACCGGCTCCCTGTCACAGTCACCGGGCAGGATCACAACCCTGCTTATGCCCAGCTGTTCCAGCAGGAATTGCTCCAGATCCGAAAGGCCCTGCAGTTTACGGATGTATGCTTCCATATCCCGCAAGATTTCGATTCCTTCCTCCGTGACCGCCATTCCGGCTGCCGAATATGCCAGCAGGCCGCAACTTTTCAGGAAATCTACCTGGGAACGCAACACCCTTTCGCTCAAATTCAGATGCCCCGCCAGCGCCCGACGGCCTATCGGCTCTTCATTGCTGATCTGACGCAATATGCGGTATCGCTCCACGAGCAAATCTGTCATTTCCGGCACAATTTTTTTCTGCAGACTGATAATATTGTCCATGATCAGACTTCACCTTTTGTCCCGCAATTGTCCCGTCCGGAACATTTTTAGTCCCGCGATCCGCAGGCGAAAAAAATTCTTTTCTATCTATAAGTATTGTAACATAGTACCTGTTAAAAGTGAAGGAAATATTTTGCTTCGCGCAGGAAATGCCGATCGGGGTTCCCATGCATCCGGCTTTCCGCAATAAAAACAGGGATCCTGCTTATTCTGCAAAATCCCTGAAAGCAAATCCTTCTGCAAATTCTCTGTAACGGATACAATAGTTTTACCGGTTATCCACCGGCTCCGGATTTATATCGTGCCAGTGAAGGCGGTCGTGGGCTGTCTTTTCCCATTCTGTTCCTTTTTTTCCGTAATTAGCGAAGGGATCGATGGACAGTCCCCCCCGGGGCAAAAATTTTCCCCACACTTCGATGTATTTGGGATCAAGAAGCCGGATCAGGTCTTTCATGATAATATTCACGCAGTCTTCGTGAAAGTCCCCGTGATTACGGAAACTGAACAGATACAATTTAAGGGACTTGCTTTCCACCAGTTTCCGATCCGGCACATAGGAAATATAAATCGTCGCAAAATCCGGCTGCCCTGTCTTCGGGCACAGGCTGGTAAATTCCGGACAGTTGAATTTTACAAAATAATCATTTTCCGGATGCTTGTTCTGGAAACATTCCAAGACCTCAGGCGCATAATCATCCTTATATTTCGCATCGCTTCCCAGCAAGGTGACGCCCTGCAAATCTTTCTTTGTTCTTCCTGCCATGATACTTCTCCATTCTAATACTCAAATACTCATCACGCCATCGCGATTTTTGCTTCTTCAATCAAAAGGAATCTGTCCGGGAGTATTCCGGAGAAAGCTGCCGGAACCGGCCCGTATCGCATCTGACGGATAAAATCACTCCCCGGCTTTTCCACCCTTAAACGCCAGCCCCGGAACACCAGCCTTTTCCAGCGCGTTGATCAGCATCATGCCCACAACACCCGAAACAAACTGTCCGAAGAGCAGGCTGACCACCAGCACCGGGTACGGGATGTTCAACAGATAAGACAGCCAAACAGGCACTCCCAGCCCGGGCAATAACGTAACGGAAACAGCCACGATCCAGGTTCCCATTCCATAACGGCGCCCTGCGGCAATGACGCCGCTGGTCAGCACGCCCATGATAAAACCGCCGATTGCATCAATGGGGCCAAGCCCTCCCATGAGCAAGTTGCTGATAACATTGGCAATGCCGAACGGAACGACCAGGAACGGAAAAAGATACGACAAGCCGTACAACGCCGTTGCGATCCTGATCTGATACTGCCCGAAGGCAAAGCTCTGGGTAAAGAACATGACGGTCAGGTACAGGGCTATGCATACAGCTCCGATAGCGAGTTTTTTGGTTCCGGTATATTCCCGATTCATAGTATGGACTCCTTATCTTTTCAGAATCAGAACGCAACCGAAATCTATCCGCAGCCTGTTGCCCATAGGATATGTAAGCGCCGGTGCTGCCGGGAATGATAAAAAAACGCCTATAAACTATAGGCGTAAACTGTTCATTGCATACAACCAGGAAAACACAGACGGATATAGGACATATACCCGCTTTCCTCTGTTGTCTGCGCCCGTAGTTTTGTTTAAAGACAGGATGGTCACGAACTGTCTGTTATTATGTTTTGCCAGTTGATTATACCTGATTTTCGGAAACTTGTAAAGGTTTTCCCGCTTTAAAAATAAAAAATGATGTACGCGCCTTGGAAAACACTCGCAACCGGCCCTCCCCGATTCCTGCAAAACGCAGAAACTTCCGCATACAATAATTTGTTTTCAAAAAATTACCATCTTCAAGCAAGAAAAAGCCCCCGCACAATGTGCGGGGGCTTTGTTCCTGACCGGCAACAATCTATCCTCCCGGGCCGCTTCCAG
>CAJOKZ010000058.1 GCA_905235335.1 uncultured Succiniclasticum sp. | reverse complement strand
ATTTATCCTACAAAAAAGTCCTGCCGTCAGAGGGCCTTTACGGGCGCCGCAGGCAGGACCAAATATACGAATAATTATGGATTTCAAAACTCATTTTAGATTCTTGAGTTTTAATTTAACCGCTTTCCTGGATATTCCCCGTTTTCACGCTCAACTCTCGTCCGGCAGGACCCCATATACAAGGGAATCGTCAGGGTCTTTTCACTGCGTCCAACATTATCGTTTCCCAATTTGATGACGCCGTCCACATGATATTTTTCCGGATGAGCCAAAATACTTAAGTATTTTTTGGCGCTAAAGCCCCAAGAAAAAAGGCGCAGCCTGTGCAAACAAACTGCGCCTTTTTTCTACCACGTCCGTTTTACCGTCACGGAGCAGGATCCGTCCCTGAAAGCACTGCGTCACACGTTTATCATCTTTTCCAACAACGCCGGCGTCAGGTTTTCCTCGGAATACACTTCGACCCCATGATCCTTCAGCAGCGATGCCGTAATGCCGAGCCCCGGAATCAGCGTCCCGGAAAACGTGCCGTCATACACATTTTGGGGACTGCAAGACGGACTGTTTGCTTTGAGTATTGCCACGAAAATGTGATGTTCCTTTACCAGCGCAAGAACCTTCTCCGCGCCCAGCCGAAACTGCGCTGTCACATCGCCGCCGGCTTTGTTGATCACGCGTCGGTCTTCCGCCTTCGTTCCCGTCAACCGGATCTCCGCCGGCGGCCGCGGCACCGGCAGCCCGCCCATCACCTCCGGGCAGACCAGCAGCACCTGCTCCCTGTGATGCGCGATCCATTGGCAGAGCCAGGGCACCGCGTTATGGCCCCCGCTGTATTTTACATTCCTGCCCGCCAGGCAGGCGCTGATCAGAATCATAAGCGCTCCGTGCTCCCCGTAAAATTTTTCCGATATCGGCCCCGCTGCAACAGCTTTACAGTCACAACTTTACAAAAAGCTGCCATTGACAAAAGCGGTTTTAATCCGAAAACGCATAGACGTCGTATTCGCCCTCCGGCATTTCGGCGATCAGCTTCAGCGCGGTGCTTCGCGCCATTTCCAGCTCGCCCAGCTCGTACAGGCCGGGCATGGGTTCGAACGGGTTAAAAAAGATCATCACCTCGCCCCGGGGCTCGTAGTAGGCAAGCGATCCGGCCGCGCCGGATTTCGCCGGGGAAAGGCCGCTCACATCGAATTTCCGGGACGGATAAAAGATTTTTGCGTTATCGCCGTGAGGCGTGACCCTGTGCTTGCCGCCAAGCAGGTCATAATCCTCTTTGGCGACGCTGTCACGGATGTTGAACCGAAGTTGGTAGCCTGTGATGTTCAGGCTTATCCTGCGCTCCTCTTTTTGAACGGAAACCGGCTGTTTCCCTTTGGCGAGCCCGTAAAGGTATTCGTGAATAGCCCTGTAGCCGTTCCGCTGCTTGTCGCTGAATTTCAGTTCCGAGCCAACGTCGAAGCCGGGTTTGTCCACAAAAGAAAAAGAGAGCGTGCTGCTGCCGGCGTCCAGCGCGATAAGGTCAGAACGGGGACGCTTGCTCGCGCCGTACATGTCATACGCAAGCATCATTTCCTTCGCCTTTTGCAGCGCCGACCCCGGAACCTCGTATGTCGCGGTCACTACGCGCGCCGCATGATGCTTCTTCCCCCGCAAGACGAGCCGTGCGCCGCCATGGCCATCCGTTTCCAGCCGCGCCGCTTTATAGCTGCCCAGCATATCGCCGCCAAAACTGTAGTCCACCGATTTTAACGTACTGTTCTTATACTTGCTGCCTTCACAAATACTGAAGCCGCCCACTCCCACAACCGCTATACAGGCCAAAACAAGGGCTCCCTTTACATAGCTGTGCATATGCTAACTCCTTCCCGGCTGCTGCCTGACCGCAAATCAACATAATTATAACAAACACACACACGTAGTAATACCCCTGCCCGCAATCGTCGGGACGGGGTATTACGCTTCTCAGGCATGCTTGTCTTTATCCTCCGCAACGCTGGCGGGTATGGGCGTTTCAAAATAAATGCTCTGGCTCGGGAAGGCGTAGCCTACGCCGTTTTCTTCCAAAACCTTCATCACGTTCAGGTTAAACTTTTCCCGGATCTTTAAGTACTCGCTCCTGTTGTCTGTCGCCGCGTAACATACGATATGGATATTCAGGGCGCTGTCCCCGAATTCAAAAAAGTTTATGTCGATGCCGCCGTTCTCAATTTCATCCAGCCGTACGCACAGCTGCCGCAGTTCCTGGCACACTTTTTCCAACTGGGCCCGGGATGTGCTGTACAGTACGCCTAAATTGTACTCGATGCGGTATTTTTTCCGTTCCGTATAGTTTGTGATGGGCGTATTGCTCAACAGGGAGTTGGGAATGTATACCAGTTCCTGATAAAATGTCCGGATACAGGTGCTGCGGAACGAAATCCTTTCCACAATGCCTTCTATATTATTTGCCATGATCCAGTCCCCTTTGCCAAAAGGCCGTTCCATGAGGATGACCATGCTGCCGAAGATATTGGCCAGCGAATCCTTGGCGGCCAGGGCAAGGGCCATAGCCCCGATGCCCAGGGAAGCCACGAAGGCCGTAATGTCGTAGTTCCACTCCCGGGCTACCATGGCGATGCCCAACATGATGCACAGGCCGTGGCCGATCGTGGAAATCATTATGGAAATGGTTTCGTTATATTTCCGATGCAGCTCATTTTCCCTTTCTGTGATTTCTCTTTTGTCCCGGGACTGCTTCACGAAATGCGCGATCAGACCACGCCCGGCATCGCAGAGGTTATACACGCCCCAGATGATGCAGATGACCAGGAAGCTGCGCAGGATCTTATCAATAGCAGGATTCTGGGAAAGCGTGTCCAGGGGACTGAGCACGATGAAGGAATACAGGGCCAAAATCCATAAAAATGACTGGATAGGATGGTTGAAGGCCCGGCAGAAATCATCAATATAAGCATACTTGTAGCGGTTTCGCAGATACCCGGCGATGTGGATGACACAAACCCGGTACAGGTAGCGGAACGCAAGGATGGCCGCGAAGCAAAAAATGGATTTTCTCCACAGGGGCCACAGGGAGAGCAGCGTATCCGTGTCCATCACGGAAGCCGCAAAAGATTCAACAGAAGAAAAAATTTCGGACATGGGTGAAGCTCCTTATCATACTATCAGGCAGCGGGACGGTCCCACGCGATGGAGCCCGCGGGGTCCGGATTTTCAAAACGGCAGGAAAGCAACCGGCGCGTCCTGGTTTTTATTACGGCTGCCAGGGGATTCGGGTCCGCATTGCAACACCTATTTTACTCATACCACAGGTCTACGTGCTCGAATTGTACCACGTTCACCAGCCCGCGGTCGGTGAGGCGCAGCTCCGGAATGACCGGCAGGGACAGGAAGGCAAGGGTCATAAAGGCGCTAAAATCTTCCGGCACCCCCAGTTCGTGCAGCCAGAAGCCGCTCTGTTTAAGCTGGGAGTTCACAGTCATGGCATCCCGGTCGCTCATGAGCCCGGCAATAGCCAGTGGCACAGTCGCCCGCACCTGGCCTTCCGATACCACGATCAGCCCGCCGCCGATCTCCCTCAGCCGGTTCGCCGCCACCGCCATGTCTTCATCATTTGTCCCCATCACGGTCAGGTTGTGGGAATCGTGTCCCACCGTCGAGGCGATGGCCCCCCGTTTCAGGCCAAAGCCGAAGACGAACCCAAGACCGATATGGCCAGTATTGTGGTGCCGTTCAAGAACCGCGAGTTTCAGGATATCCCGCGCCGTGTCGCTTACCGCCTCCCCGTTGCGTACCAGCGGCTGCATATGTACCTCCCGTGTCAGCAGCTGGGAATGCTGAATCGCGATGACGCGCATGCTTTTGCCCGGTACGGCCGGAATCTTAAACCGTTCCGCCGTCACCGCCGGCATATTCATAGACTGGCCCGGCAGGCTCAGCACCGGCGCGCTCTTCCATAACAGCTTGCGGTTACGCACCACCTGCGCGCCGCCCTTGAATACATGGACGGGCTGGAACGCTTCCAGGTTTTCGAACGCGACGATGTCCGCCACGTAGCCCGGCGCAAGGGCGCCCACGTTTTTCAGGCCGTAGCATTCCGCAATGTTCAGCGTAGCCAGCGGGATCAGGTCCTCCGGTTCATACCCCTGTGCCACGCCGATCTCCAGCAGGTAATTGATGCTCCCCTGTTCGATCAGGTCATCCGCGTGACGGTCGTCCGTGCACAGCCCCAGGCGGCGGTTCCCCGGCTTTTTCACCAGCGGGAGCAGGTCCACCAGGTTGCGGGCCGCGCTGCCTTCCCGCATAAAGACATACATGCCCCGCGCAATCTTTTCCCTGGCTTCCGCGACATTTGTGCATTCATGCTCCGTAGTGATGCCAGCCGCCACATAGGCGTTCAGTTCCCGGTCCGAAAGCTCCGGCGCGTGGCCGTCTATCCGTTTGTTAAAGAACAGTTTTATCTTATCCATCTCCTGCGTCTGCCTGTTCAGGATGCCGGGAAAATTCATCATCTCTGCCAGGCCCAGGACGCGGGGGCCCAACTTCTGCATGCGAAGCATTTCTTCCGAGGTGATGCGGGCGCCGGATGTATCCATATCCGTCGCAGGTACGCAGGACGGAATCATCAGGTAGGAAGAAAACGGAATGTTGGCCGTTTCGTCCAGCATGAAACGAAAGCCTTTTTCCCCCAGTACATTGGTAATCTCATGGGGATCTGTAATCGCCCCGGTTACACCGTTCAGCAGCAGCACCTTCGCCATCTCCCGGGGGGAAAGCATAGAGCTTTCAAAATGCACATGGGCATCCATCAGCCCCGGCGTCAGGTACAGACCGGTCACATCGATCTCCTGCCTGCCTTTATACGTGCCGATCCCGACGATCCGGCTGCCGCTGATGGCCACGTCGGCGTCCTCCCAAATTTTCAGGAAAACGTTGAACACGTGGCCGCCCTTCAGGACAAGGTCCGCCTCCTGCCGCCCACGGGCGGCATCAATCTGTTCTTCTACTGTCGTCGCACGCCAGAAATCCATTTTCCGCACCAGCTTTCCGATTTGTTCCCTTTCCCGAAGCGGCGTTTTGGCTTTAAGGAGACGCTGATTAAATGAGTTTGTGCGATGAGCGAGGGCTTTTTGCGACTGACAAGGAAATGGCCCGAAGGCGCAGCCGTAGCTGCGTTGAGGGTCATTGACGCAGTCAGTCACAAAAAGCACCGGTCAGCGTGCAGACGAATTAATCAGCATCTCCTTAAGTCCGGAGATGTTTCACGATCCGCCCCGTTCAGGAATATATTTGCAGACCCTTACCGGTCCCCTGCCCCGTATAACAGGTCAAGAAGTTTCCGGTAGTATTCCCTTTGTACGTCGCTCAGTTCATCATCCGACTTCATGGTAAGGGTCCAACCAGCTCCGTTAGACGGGTCTTTGTAGGAAACAGACAGGCTGACAGTAGCTGCGTCCAATGCGAACAGCTCGCTTTTGCGGAACGCTTTCCATTTAAAAATTTTATATTCCCTGCCCAGCGCTTCCATCTCTTTCAATACATCCGCCGGAATTTTCTTTTCCACCACCTGTTCCGGTGAACTGGACCAGTCTTTGAAGCTGCTTTTGTAGCCGGCTTCCGTGTCGCTGATGCGCGTCAGCTCAATGAGTTCATGCCCGCCGGTGGAACTGCCGGAACTAAAGTAGCTGCACCTTGCAACATAGGCAGTTTTTTCCTGCACCATTCCCTTGTCCCCTTTGGCCATTACCGTTCCGGCAAACCCGGTCAGGCACATCGCCAAACATAAAACCATCGCCGCAATTTTCCAGTTTTTCATTCGATATCCCCCTTTTAATCCTGCGCGGCTGCCGTAACAGCCCGGTATGTTCCGACCGGCCTGCGGACAGGCATGCGCGGATTTATATCATGAAACAGGTTCAGTTATACGGTGTGTCGATCCCCCGGATGAACTGTCCGCTCACATACCCGACCTTGCCGTCATCCAGTTTGACCTTTGCCCAGGTAGCGGCTGCATAGGGAACACCGGTCTGGGGCACAAAGCCCAGCACCGTCAGCGGATAGCCGTCATCCTTTTCGCCCAGGACGGCGCTGTCGGTATTCGGCAGCGCGCGGATCCGCACACCGTCACCCTTGATGGAAGCGCGGCCCATCATTTTGCGGAACCGGATCTGTCCGCCCCTGTCGCTGATATCCGCCTTGCCCAGCTGCATCAGTTCGCCGTTTTTCTCCAACAGCACGGCCATGACATTGGTAGTAACCGCGTCCGGGCCTTCCCCTGAGAAGAAGTCCGTCATCCGGATAAAGGTGTCCGGATCCTGCAGCATCTCCGGCTCGAACACCGTCATGTACCGGTGCAGGTACAGCGCGTTGGTAGAAGGCATGGCCGAACCGGTGAAGGTGCTCCAGGTAATGCCCACCCAGGACGGATCCCCGTGATAATCGTCTTTCACAAACGGGAACCGGTAATCATGCTGCCGCCAGTTCTCCATCACGATATGCAGGCCCTTTTCCGCCATCACTTCCCGCGGATCCTCCGGATCCCACACATTCAGGCAGTAGTAGTCGCCAAAATACTGGGTCGTTTCATATTCACCCAGGCTGTATGTAAAGGAATGGCTGTTTTTGTCGCGGAAACTCCCGGCGTTAAACGCGCTCTCATAGGCATAGAGGAACAGGATCAGCGGATACCCGTCGTATACATTGTCATACCGCACATACGTCCCGTCCAGGGCCGGGCTGCAGTGGTACGCATGAGCCTCCCCCTCATCCAGGAAACTGAATTCCACCTGCTGCCCAAAGGAAGTGCTGAACCGCTCCGGCGTAAATTTTTTAAAACGTTCCAGGGAGTTGCGCAAATTTTCTCCCGTCAGCCGGATGCCGGTTTCCCCTGCGCCGGCATTAGGAGTCTTCCATGAATACACGGTAGCCAGCGCTTCCGTCACGGTTCCGTTGTCATCACAGGCTTCCAGCGCGATATACGGCGCCCCGGCGGAGCTATTCATCGGGCGCTGCCGGGGGAGTTGTATCCCTTTGCCGCTGAGGGTCAGCACATACATTTTGGCTGTCACCTTTCCCTCCGCGTTCCTTTTATAATAGACGCCGTCTTCGGGCTGCCGTGCCCAGCCGGAAACGGAAAACAGCAAAAGCATTGTCAGGATAAGCATGGTAAACAGTGCGCGCGTTCGTTTCACAGGGAATCCCTCCTTTTAAAAAACCGGTTGTCTTGCGGTGTGCCTTCCGCAACATAAAAAGAAGCGGCAGGTTTTTGGAAACAGTAACGAATCAGCGGTTCCGTATGTTCTTATTTATACGTTTTTATTTTATCACAGAAACGGTTTTTATAAAACATCTCAAATGGAAATCTGCGCCCCCGGTTACCGCCACATAAAAACGGGGCGGATTTTCATCCGCCCCGGAAAAAACGCGCATCACGCAAGCTGTCAAACCGTATTTGCCCAGCGCCGGATCCGCAGGTCAGACCCGTTCCAGCCGGTCCCCTTTCTGCCGCGGCGCCAGGAACAGCGGCACGTATTCGTTAATTACGTAGGAAGTTTCCAGTCCAAACCATTCGATCGGGTTGCCGCAGAGACTGCGGATAAGGTATTTCGTGTGGACCAGCATATTATCCACGGTATCAATATCGCCTTCCCGCGGCATCATTTTCCGGATCATGCAGAACTTGAAAGACCCCACATCCGTAGGCCCGTAGATCGAGTGCTGCCGGTTCTGTTTCGGCAATTCCCCCGTATCAAGCAGATCCTGCACGACCTGCCTCAGATAGATATTGACGCTCGGTTTAACCTTAAACCCGAGATACAGCTTGATGCGGAAAATATAATCCGTCCCGAAGGTTTCCACTTCGTAATGCCTTTGATACGGATCGTTTGTCGTGTTGACGCTGATAAACCAATAGGCATTCGCCCGTTTCGGGTCTTTATCCAGAATCGAATACAGGATGTCCCGGTCGATCAGTTCGGAATCGTCCCCTTTGACCAGATAGACCATGTTGTGGCTGCATAACGGAATCGTATCATCATCCTGCAGGCCTTTAATGGCGCCCAGATACTTCCGCATCTGCAGCGGCACGTCCTGCGCCTGCTCGATCTGCGTCCCGCGATACCAGCTGATCATGATAAGCAGGATCGCCGCGGAAAGGAGGATCGCAACATAGCCGCCTGCCATAAATTTTCCAAGGCTCGATACGAAAAACACGCCTTCCAGCGCAAAGAAAGTTATGCCAAACAAGACCGCCGCCAACCGTTGTTTGTGAAGCACCCCGATATAAACGCAAAACAGGATCGTCATCATCAGCATACTGATCGTAATGGCCAGGCCGTATGCGTTTTCCATCCGGGACCCGCTGCGGAAGTACAAAATCACAAGCACGCAGAAGAACCACAAAAGATTGTTGATAAAAGGAACATAGATCTGTCCCTTTGTATCAGACGGATACTGCACATTTAAATGCGGCATAAGATCAAGGCTGGCAGCCTCATGCACCAATGTATAGCTGCCGCTGATCAGGGCCTGGCTGGCGATGATCGCCGCCAGCGCGCTCAGCAGGATCGACACAGGCCGCAGTGATTCGGGAAGCATCATATAAAACGGATTGAGGTCCTCGATGGCCTGGATGACCGCCTCGCCCCGGTGCTGAATGATCCAGACACACTGTCCCATATAGTTCAAAATCAGGCAGATCTTGACAAACGGCCAGCTGACCAGGATATTGGTCCGGCCTACATGCCCCATGTCCGTGTAAAGGGCTTCCGCGCCGGTGGTACACAGGAACACGCTCCCCAGGATCAAAAAACCGGTCTTGTTGTCGGGACTGAACAGGATGCGCACCGCATAAACCGGATTCAACGCCCGCAAAATCGAAAGGTCGCCAAGGGTCAGCCAGATCCCCGTGATGCCCAGGAACAAAAACCATGCCATCATAACCGGCCCGAACAGCTTGCCGATGGAACTGGTCCCGCTCCGCTGGATCAGGAACAGAACGCTGATGATCGCCAGCGTGATCACGATGACAACCGTCTGCCCGCTTCCGAGAAAACCGTCCACGGCTTCGATGCTGCGCAACCCTTCTACCGCCGTCGTGACGGTCACGGCCGGGGTCAGCACGCCGTCGGCCAGCATGGTGCAGCCGCCGATCATCGTAGGAACGATCAGCCATTTCCCGCACTGGCGGATCAGGCTGTAGAGCGCAAAGATCCCGCCTTCGCCGTGGTTATCCGCCCGCAGCGCGATCAGCACATGCTTGATCGTCGTCAGCAGCGTGATCGTCCATATGATCAGCGACAGGGAACCAACGATAAAATCTTCATCCACATAGGCAATCCCGCCGTTGCCTTCGACGATGGACTTCATAACATACATCGGGGATGTGCCGATATCTCCGTATACGATACCGAGCGCTACAAGAAACATCCCCATACTGAATTTCGGTATATGGTCGGCCTGATTC
>CAJOKZ010000057.1 GCA_905235335.1 uncultured Succiniclasticum sp. | reverse complement strand
AGAAGAAGCCGAAGCGTATCTGGCAGAACTGGCTGATGTGGAGTTGGACAGCGAAGCGTTGGCTAAAGTTGCCGGTGGCGGGTGTTATGATTGTGGACATAAGCGGCATTGCGGACATTATCACTTGTGATATAGTAAAACCTGTTTTAGCTATATCCGTCTTAATAAAATAGCAGCGGGTATTATTATGAATTGCATCAGTGAACCGCAAACTTACGGGGAACCTCTGGATGGAAGGGCCAGTTGATAAATTCCTGTTTTCAAAAAACAAAAAAGACGAATGGAATTCCTCAACATACTGTTTCCAATATGCCGATACAGAAATTCCATTCGCCTTATTTTATTACCTGAAACAATAATCAAAAACACTGCGTGCCTCTTTTTCCCTTTACCCATCCTGCCCATGGAGAACGGTTCCCGGCCCCGCGCAAAATTTTGCACAGGAGACACGACGACTCTTTTCCGTCACCGGTACGATCGGTAAAGAACAAAAGTGTGAGATCCGGCACAGCAGAAACTGCAAAGAACTGTGTAAGACAGTCTCCGGCAGATTGCTCCCGGACCTTCGAAAATATGCGGGGAAACGCCATGCCAGCAGCATCTCCCCCATTTTTATTAAAAAAACTATTTGCAAATGTTCCGGCTTTAATTGCTTACGCAAATTCGCCGGACCCACCTTCATCCCCCATATGAGAGGTAAAGGACTTCTGTCGGACCAGGTTTAAAAACTCTACTTTACAACAATATTAACCAGTCTGCCCGGAACCGCGATCACCTTGCGCACAGTGCCGCCGCCGATGAGGGATTGGATCCTCTCGTCCGCCAGGGCGACCTTTTCCAGCTCTTCCTTGGACGCTTCGGACGGAACCACCAGACGGCCCCGAACTTTGCCGTTGATCTGCAGCACAATTTCCACGTTGTCAACTTTTAACGCCGCTTCATCATAGGCCGGCCAGGATTGGTCGTGCACACTGCTGTTTTCATCGATTACGCCGTGCCACAGTTCTTCTGTAATATGCGGTACAAAGGGTGCCAGCAGCAACAGCAGGTCTTTTACCGTTTCATAAACCAGGCCCGCGTTGTATTCGCTCTTCGCATCCTTATACGCGTACATGGCATTGACCAGTTCCATCAGGGAGCTGATGGCCGTGTTGAAGTTAAACCGCTGCTCCACGTCTTCCGTAACTTTTTTGATGGAAGCGTTCAGGGCGCGCCGCAGTTCCTTGTCCGCTTCGTCAAGTTTCGCTGCGTCATAAGCGGCAGCCTTCTGCGCCATCACATCTTTATAATAGCTTACAATGCGCCATACCCGGTTCAGGAAACGGAAGCTGCCTTCCACACCCTGGTCGCTCCATTCCAGTTCGCGTTCCGGCGGGGCCGCGAACAGGATGAACAGACGGGCCGTATCTGCGCCGTATTTCTCCAGAATCTCTTCCGGGGAAACCACGTTGCCAAGGGACTTGCTCATCTTAGCCCCGTCTTTGATCACCATGCCCTGGGTCAGCAGGTTGGTAAAGGGCTCGTCATAATCCACCATCCCTGCATCCCGCAATACCTTCAGGAAGAACCGGGAATACAACAGATGCAGGATGGCGTGCTCGATGCCGCCGATGTATTGGTCTACCGGACCCCAGTAAGCATTTGCCTCCTTTGCGAAAGGCGCGCTGTCGTTCTTCGGATCGGTATAACGCAGGTAATACCAGGAAGAACACAGGAACGTGTCCATGGTATCCGTTTCACGGGTCGCGTCGGCGCCGCACTTCGGGCACTTGCAGTGCAGGAAGCTTTCGCTGGTGGCCAGCGGGGACTTGGCGCCCGCGTCAAACTTAACATCTTCCGGCAGCAGCACCGGCAGATTTTCTTCCGGCACCAGCACTTCGCCGCAGTTGGGACAGTAAATGATAGGAATGGGAGCGCCCCAGTAACGCTGACGGGAAATCAGCCAGTCCCGGAGACGGTAGTTTACGCGGCGCTTGCCTGCGCCGATGCGTTCGATCTCATCGCTGACCGCCGCCATGGCTTCCGTGTTTGTCATGCCGTCAAACTTACCGCTGTTCACCATGATGCCGTCTTCTTCATAAGCATCCGTCATGTCTTCCAGCTTCAGTTCCCTGTCTTTGGGCTGGATGACCAGTATTTTCGGAATATTATATTTTGTGGCAAACTGCCAGTCGCGGGAATCATGGGTCGGCACGCCCATAACCGCGCCTGTGCCGTAATCATACAGTACATAGTTGGTGATCCAGATCTGCACGCTGTGCCCCGTCAGCGGGTGCACGCAGTCAAAGCCCGTGTACATGCCCAGCTTTTCGCTGGTACTGGAAGTGCGTTCGATATCGCTTGTGTTGCGTACCTTATCGCAGAATTCCCTCAGTTCTTTTTCCCGGGGGTTGCCCTGCAGCATTTTTTCTACAATAGGATGCTCTGGCGGCACAACCACGAAGGTAACGCCCTGGATCGTATCCGGACGGGTGGTATAGACCGGCAGTTTTTCGCCCAGCGCAGGCACGTCGAAGCTGAACTCCAACCCTTCGCTCCGGCCGATCCAGTTTTCCTGCATGATCTTAACGCGTTCCGGCCAGCCGGGGATTTTCTCCAGATCCTGCAGCAGTTCGTCCGCATAATCGGTAATCTTAAAGAACCACTGGCTCAACTGCTTTTTGTGGACTTCGTGCTTACAGCGCCAGCACTTTCCGTCTTCCACCTGTTCGTTGGCCAGCACGGTGTTGCAGTGGTCGCACCAGTTCACGGAAGAATTCTTCTTGACCGCCAGTCCGCGTTTGTAGAACAACTCAAAGAACCATTCCGTCCATTTATAATAGTCCGGCTTGCAGGTAATTGCCTCCCGGCCCCAGTCATAGGAAAGGCCCAGCTGCTTCAGCTGCCGCGTCATATTTTCGATATTTTCCAATGTCCATTTTTTCGGCGGGATCCCATGTTCGATAGCCGCATTCTCCGCCGGCATACCGAAAGAGTCAAAGCCCATGGGATGCAGCACGTTAAAGCCCCGCATGGTGCGGAACCGTGCCACCACGTCACCGATGGAATAATTGCGAACATGCCCCATATGCAGGTTGCCGGAGGGATACGGGAACATTTCCAGCACATAGGATTTCGGCTTCGCCGTGTCCATCTCACGCTTAAAGGTATCGTGCTCCTCCCAGTATTTCTGCCACTTTTTTTCTATGGCATGGGGAGCATATTTTTCTTCCATCATATCATTAACCTCCCGGATTTTAATCCCTGTAAAGATAAACTGTAACTATTAAATTATACAACCCGTCAGGACTTTAGTCAATTTTAATCCTCCGCTCCGGCAGCCTGGAATTTTTGTAAATTGATTTTGGCAACATAAAAAACAGCCTCCCGAACAGAATCCGGAAGACTGCCGTACTGTGCAGCACCTGTTATTTTTCATATCCATGGGAAGCGTCATATTCGCGGTTTGCTTCCAATGCATCTGCCTGGGTCTTTTTATCCCTTTCCACCGCTTCTTTCCAGTTTTCATCAGCCGGCGCCTTTACAGCTGCTTTGCCTTGGGCCGCGGGAGCCCTGTTGGTATAGCCGTGGGCTTTGTCATAATCTTTGTTTTCCTGCAGCGCTTCTGCCTGGGTTTCTTTGTCCCGTTCTACCGCAGCGTTCTTTGCAGCGGCCGCTTCTTTCGCCTTCTCTTCTGCTTTTTCGGCCTTTATTTCTGCAGCCGATTCATTTTTGTACCCGTGGGCTTTGTCATAATCTTTGTTTTCCTGCAGCGCCTCTGCCTGCACAGCCTTGTCCTGTTCCGGGGTCGTCGTTACCGTTGCGGCAAAAGCAGAGGTAGCGAACAGGCACGCCAGAATACCTGCGGCGGCAACTGATTTTTTCCATGCATATTTCATGAATATGTCACTCCTTTCAAATTTTGGGTAAGTTAATTATATCACTAAAAACAAATTTTCGCATGCCATTTTTTACCGGTTCATCAGGGTAACCGCGTTTCACATTGCTTTTTTATTTGCCGGCAATCCCCAGGCAATGGGACAGATATTCAGAATCCTCCATGTGAGATGTAGCAATCGCATTTTCAATCGCCTTGGCCATGACTTCCGCCGCCAGCGTTCCCGCCATGTTAACATCCGCCTGCACCGGTTTGCCGCAGGATACAGCAAACACCGTGTCCCCGTCAGCCAGCGTGCCTACCGGTCTGATAGCACGGGCATAGGCGTTCCGAGTCTGTCCGGCTATACGCGTCAGTTCCGCTTTATCAAAGTTCCCGTTGGTAATAATGGCTCCTATCGTAGTGTTGGTCCGTTTAAACAGGTCTGCCGGCTGCGTGATGCGGTATAACTCGGCAACGCTGTCCAGGAACCCCGTTCGCTCCCGATCCATAAGGCCGGCAATCTTTTTCCCTGTTTCAATGGAATACACGTCTCCCAGCGCATTCACCACCACCACGGCGCCGACCCGCAGGTTCCCTATTTGCACCGCATGGTAACCGATGCCCGATTTCATGGACTGTCCCATGCCGCATAATTTGCCAACCGTAGCGCCGGTACCGGCGCCAACGGAACCGCTGACCGGTTTGCCCTTATTCAATGCATCCATACAGGCGGCATACCCCATCTTTTTGTCCGGGCGTACCTTGGCGCTGCCATACGAAAGATCAAAAATACAGCTCTGCACCACCAGCGGAACCCGGGCAAAGCCGGTATCGTACCCGATCCCATGCTCTTCCAGGCATTGCATCACGCCATCGGATGCAGCCAGTCCATAGGCGCTGCCGCCGGAAAGAACGATGGCGTGGATGCCTATGTTTTCTTTCGTAGGATCCAGCACCGGAGTCTCCCGGGACGCCGGGCCGCCGCCGCTGATATCTACGCCGGTTTTGGCCCCCGCCGGGAAACAGAGGACGGTTACGCCAGTTTTGGCCGCATCATCCTGGGCGTTGCCGATCCGGACGCCTTCCAGTACAGAAAACGGTATCTCCTGCCCCAACCTTTCTTCCCCCATCGCCCTGGCGCCTCCGTCGGTCATCAACGCAAAAACAGCCAAATCACATGCTGCACGGCGAAAAATCCTTTTTAATCCCACGATAGTCCGGTCTCCTTTACAATGCACTCACACAGCAGAATTTTTCTATTGCCTGCCGCTTCCAACGTAGCGGCAGGCACGGGCTCCTCTTCACGTTACCATACGTGGTACGGCTTGTCCCCGTACGCCTTCTTAAGAAGCTCGCGAGCGTCCTTTGAAGGATCGGAAACGCATTTCCATTCGAACTTTCCAATGACCATGGTATCCCTTGAATCCGTGTTATATCTCTTCCATCTTGCACCTTTGACAGACGGATTTCCCGTCCTGACAAAATTCACCCATGATTCCTGTACCTTTGCAGCGATCCCAGGATCGACTTCCCCTGCGTATATGTTGTCTTCAAGATTGTTGAATACATAAGCCAGTTCACTCGCGTGAACAGCACTCTTATACATATCATCCCTGGTCGAAGGAACCTTCCACAGATAGACCCGGATGTCCCCGCCTGCATCTGCGAACCTGTCCGCGAAGTCAAGGATCTCATATCTCCACGTTTCTGACACGTACCCTGACTTGGCAAGCGCTTCTCTCACTGCTTTGTCGCCCGCATATTCCTTAGGTACGATGCTCTCTTCATATTTAATCAGTTCTTCCAGCGCAGCCTTGCCTTTTTTGTCTGCAGCCTCGTAGGCTTTGTTGTATATAGCATCCATATGTTTTACCCATGCATCAAACTTCTCTTTCTCTGTGTTGCCCTCGGAATCCTCTTTAAAATAATTCCATTCATCCTGATTGGAACCCATGATCATCTGCACTCCGCTTTTAGCGGCATCTTTGAAGGCCTTGTTCAGATCCTTGGGAATGATGTCTTCGTCAATTACGATACAACTGCATGCATCCGCTATATTATTCTCGCTGTCAAGTTTCATCCATTCCTCTCCCGAGATCGCCATGAGGTCTTTCATGTTTTTGGCGCCGGATGCTTTCATGATGAAATCGGCGTACTTCTGCGCCTCTTTTCTGTCACGGGCCGTCATCTCTCCGCTCTGGGCAATCACTCTCCTGAACAATCCCCTTGCTTTTGGCGAAATAGTCAGTGCCGTCACAGACCAGCTGCCTGCCGATTCACCGAATATGGTAACGTTATCAGGGTCTCCGCCAAATCCGGCTATATTCTTTTGTATCCACTGAAGCGCGGCTATATGATCCCGTATGGCAAGATTGACATCTGTATATTCCCCGCCGCCTTCAATCTTTGAAAAATCCGCAAATGCCATAAGTCCGAGACGGTAGTTGCATGTTACCAGGATTACGTCATCATGCGCCTTCGCAAAGTTTTTTCCATTATACATGGGATCCGTCGTGCCCCCCCATCCATAAGCGCCTCCGTGGAAAAAGACCATCACGGGCTTCGGTTTTCCGGATCCAATGATTCTTTCATTTTCCCAGATGTTCAGCGTCAGGCAATCTTCATTTTTAGGAAAATGAGATGCCGGTTCGGAAGCCCATTCATACTGCAGCGCAGTGTATCCGAAGTCGTAGCATGCAATCTCCCTGCTGCCCGGATCCGGAGCCTGCGGCGCCTTCCAGCGAAGTTTGCCTACCGGCGGTTTGGCATAAGGCACACCCTTGAAAGAGACCACCCCGTCCTCCGATCGCCCCAGCATTACACCGTTCTCACAGACAACCTTTACCGTGTCTTTTACCCGCGCGCATTTCCCTGGCCCGTCTGAAGACAACGGAGCGCCATATACAGTATGCCCGAACGAACCAAGCACAAGTAGTGCCATAGTTATAAGCCATTTAAAACTTCTTCCCATGATGACTCCTTTTCGCAGAAAACACTTCCTAAATGTAACCGGAGGACACAGGCCCTCCGAAAAAGATCTGCCTGCCACCGTTACGGTAACACCCTGATACATAGTATAGCACATTCCGATAACAATAAACCATCAAGTGCTATTTTCGGCATGCGTTTTAATAAAAAGTTTTCTAAATCCCACGCAAATTATTGAATCCTTTTCAGACATGCGTTATAATTAAGAAGTAAGCTTCCCGTAAGCTTACATTGCCCTTATGATAATTTTAAAATAGTATTAAATTTTAAAAATCAAGGAGGAGAGTTTATGAAAAAAACGTATGTAGCAGCAGGTTCCCTGATGTTAGCCATGGCAGTCCTGATGGCAGGCTGCGGCGGCGGGGACAAAAAAGCAGCGGACGCCCCGAAGAAAGACGCCCCGAAAGCAGCGGCGGCCACCAACACCGTCATGCTTTATTCCTCTATGCAGGAAGACCAGCTGAACGCCGTTAAGAAAGCCTTTGAAAAGAAATATCCTGACATCAAGCTGGATTATTACTTCGCCGGTACCGGCAAAGTTATCACCAAGATCGCTACCGAAGCCAAATCCGGCCAGGTTGCGGCTGACGTAATCTGGGTCGGCGATCCCGCCGACTACATCGGCTTCAAAAAACTGGGCATCCTCCAGAAATATGAATCCCCGGAAGCCAAGAACATCGATAAGGCCTTTATCGATCCGGAAGGCTACTACACCGGCGCTCGTATGATGAACATGGGTATCGCCTACAACACCACCAAAGTGAAGAAGGAAGAAGCCCCCAGGACCTGGAAGGATCTGCTGGATCCGAAATGGAAAGGCCAGATCGTCATGACCGACCCGGGCACTGCCGGCACCACCAAATACGCGGTCGGCGCCCTGATCGCCAGCAAGGATTACGGCACTGCGTACTTTGAAAAACTGAAAGCCAACGGCACCGAGCTGCAGTCCGGCACCACCGCTACCCACAACCAGATCGCTGCCGGCGCTTACAAAGTGGGTATGTGCCTGGACTATGTAACCAACAACCTGAAATCCAAAGGCTCTACCATTGAGTTCGTATACCTGGACAAAGACATCGTTTCCATTTTCAGCCCTGTAGCCGTAGTCAAAGGCGCCAAGAACGACAAGAACGGCAAACTGCTGGTTGACTTCATCCTCTCCAAGGAAGGCCAGGAAGTCCTGGTTGCCAACAACCTGCTGTCCGTCCGCAAAGACGTAAAACAGAAGGGCGAAAGCGCCGAAACCATTGCCAAACGCGCTATGAACGTCGACCTGCAGGCGCTGGCATCCAGCTCCAAAGAAATGCTGAAACAGTTTGACGCCATCTTCAAGAAAAAATAATCCGTAAAAAAATCGCAAACGGCAGGAACCTTTCTGCCGTTTCATTTCTACTTTGATAAGGAAGCACCGCGGAACCGGAAAGCAAAAATCCGAGCGGTTCCCCCGACAAGTGTCTCCTGAAACCTCATGGTGAAGACAGGGGATGACCCTTCTTCACCATTTTTCCTATTTCACCATTTTATGGAGGAAAATCATGGCTGATGTCCGTTTTGAAAACATCACGTTCCACTACGGGGATAAATGTATCCTGAAAAATTTTTCCCTTGCCGTGGAAGAAAGCCAGATTATGTGCCTGGTAGGGCCTTCCGGTTGCGGCAAGACCACCCTGGTGCGCTGCCTGCTGGGATTTATCAAACCCGAGACCGGCGCCATCTATGTGGGTGACCGCTGCGTTTTCAGCGTCAAAGACCGGATCGACGTGCCCCCCGAACGCCGCCATATCGGCGTGGTATTCCAGGATTATGCAGTCTGGCCTCATCTGACGGTTATGGAAAACATTCTGTATCCTATGAAAAAAATGCGGATGAACAAGGACGAAATGGCCCGCCGGGCCAGGCACGCCCTGGAACAGGTCCGCATGGTCGGTTACGAAAACCATCTGCCCAGCCAGCTTTCCGGCGGGCAGCAGCAGCGCGTGGCCATCGCCCGGGCGCTGGTAAGCAGTGACGAAGTCATCGTTATGGACGAACCCATCACCAACCTGGACGCCAAACTCCGGGAAGAAATGCTCCAGGAGATCCGGGTAATCCAGCATGATATCGGCACCACCATCCTGTACATCACCCACGACCAGGAAGCGGCGCTGCAGCTGTGCGACAAAATGGCCATCATGGATTATGAAGGCAAGTTGTGCCAGCTGGGCGCGGACGAAGACATCATCCTGCGTCCCGCCAACCGTTTCGTCTTTGAATTTATCGGCGTATCCAATTTCCTTTCGCTGGTACAGCAGAACGGCCGCGCTTACATTGACGCAGGCGAAAAATATCCCCTGGACAACTGTCCCATGGAGATTTTTGCCGGCGGGCAGAAAATGGAAATGGGCGTCCGTTCCAACGATATCGCCTTCGATAACACTTCACCTATCCGCGCCAAAGTACGCAGTTCCGTCTTTCTGGGCAGCGAATACAATTATTTCATCCAGTTAGGAAACAAGGATCTGCGGGTACAGCAAAACGCCCTGGACGTGATCCAGCACGGTGAAGTGAAGGAAGGACAGGAGATCGGCCTGCGTTTTCTGCAGCCCCGTTTTTATCCGGCTAAAGAGCAGAAAGGAGGCAACGCATGAATATCGGAAAATCACAAAACGTCAGACTTAGCTGCTCTTGACGGTGCCACCTTCGGACTGGACAAGGCCATGACCCTTGTGAGCTTTGTCCTGCTGTTCGTCATCGTCTTCATCCCGATCTTCATGATCGTGTACAACGCATTCTTCTTTGAAGGGAAATTCGACATCGAGATGTTCCAGACCGTCGTCTTCAGCAAAGACAACATCGATGCCATGACGAACACGGTCATCATCGGCTTTGCGGTCACCGTCTTCGGTACCATCGTAGGCCTGTTCTACGCCTGGCTGCTGGGCCGCAGCGATATTCCCTGTAAGGGCCTCATGCGGGCCCTGTTCATGATCCCCTATATGTTCCCCCCGTTCTTCGGCGCCATGGCCTGGGACATGCTGCTGTCCGGACGCGGCGGCTACGTAAACAACTGGCTGATGAACACCTTCGGTTTGGAAACGGCCCCGCTGAACATCAACTCCCTGTGGGGCATCATCTTCGTGGAAGTTTCGTATTACTTCCCCTTCGTGTTCATGCAGGTAGTTTCCGCCCTGGAACGCATGGACCCCACCCTGGAGGAATCCGCTCGTATCGCCGGCGCGACACAGGGTACGGTTATCCGTAAAATCACGATCCCGCTGGTGACCCCGGCCATTTCCGCCGGTGCCCTGCTGATCCTGATCTCCTCTCTGGCACACTTCGGCGTGCCGGCTATCTTGGGATTCTCGAAACAAATCTACACACTGCCCACCGTTATATACGCCTGCATCGACCGGGCCGGCGGCAGTTTCGAAGGCATCCGTCAGGGCGCGGCCCTTTCCATTCTGCTGGTCCTGGTCGTAGCCATGGCCCTGATCCTGCAGAAGATTGTGCTCAGCTCCGGTTCCTTCGATATCATCAAGGGCAAGAGCATGCGTCCTACCCTGATCAAACTGCGCGGAGCAAAATATCCGCTGCTGTTCCTTTCGGTCCTCACCCTGATCGTCATCGTACTGGTTCCTTTGGTCATGATCTTCCTGGAAGGCCTGGTCAAAGCCTACGGCCTGCCGCTGGTTCCGGAGAACTTCACCCTGGACAACTTCAAGAACCTGGCAACCAGCAAAGCGACCATGGATTCCATCCGGAACTCGCTGGGGCTTTCCATCTCCGCCGGCGTCATCTGTATGTTCCTGGGCGTTATGGTGGCGTATGTTGTTATTAAGATCAAACCAAAAGGGAAAGAAATTTTGGAAATGCTCTCCGTACTTCCCTATTCCATTCCCGGTACCGTGCTGGCCATCGGCGTGATCCTGGCCTGGTCCGGAGCGCTGTGGGGCATCAGCCTCTACAATACCATCTGGATCATCCTGGTAGCCTATATGGCCCGTTACCTGTCCTTCTCCATGAAGAGCGCCTCCGCATCGCTGCAGCAGGTGCATCCTTCCCTGGAAGAAGCAGCCCGTGCCTGCGGCGCGTCCCACACGGAATCCCTGAAGGATGTAACGCTGCCGTTGATCCGTCCCGCCATGGTCGCAGGTTTCTTCCTTATTTTCCTGCCCTCCATGCGCGAGCTGACCACGTCCATCCTGCTGTACGGTCCTTACACCCGTACCCTGGGCGTGCAGATCTTCGCACTGCGTGACTCCGGACAGATTCCCCAGGCTTCCGCCCTGGCTGCCATTGCGATCCTCATCATTATCGTTTGCAACTTTATCGTTACCCAGATTACCAAAGACAGAAAGGGTGTGTAAAACATGGCTGAAGATCAGATTATCTTAAAACATGTAACCAAGCGTTTTACCACCAAGACCCTGGGCACGGTAACGGCGGTAAACGATTTCAATCTCAACATCCACGAAGGCGAATGCTTCTCGTTCCTGGGTCCCTCCGGCTGCGGCAAGACTACGACCCTGCGTATGATCGCCGGCTTCGAAGACTTGTCGGAAGGAGAGATCCACCTGTGCGGCCAGCCTGTTTCCATCAAGGCAAAGAACCTTTATGTGCCTCCGGAACATCGGGGACTGGGCATGGTGTTCCAGGCCTTCGCCGTGTGGCCCCATATGAATATTTTTGATAACGTGGCGTTCCCGCTGCAAATCAAAAAGGTTCCCAAGGACGAAATCCGCAAGCGGGTAAAAGAGGCGCTGCACCACACCAGCCTGGACGGCATGGAAGAAGTGTATCCCTCCGACCTGTCCGGCGGCCAGCAGCAGCGCATCGCGTTGGCCCGGGCTATCGTCACCAATCCCAAGGTCATGCTGCTGGACGAACCCCTGTCCAACCTTGACCCAAAACTGCGGGAAAGCATGCGTTTTGAAATCAAGGCCCTGCAACGCAAATTCGGCTTCACCGTTATCTTCGTAACCCACGACCAAAGTGAGGCCATGGCTATTTCCGACCGGATGATGGTCTGCGACATGGGCAACATTATGCAGATCGACACGCCGTCCAATCTGTACAACAAACCCATTAACCGTTTCGTGCATAACTTCCTGGGGCAGTCCACCTTCCTTCATGTAGTGCTGGACCACGGCCAGGTCTATGCCCGGGGCGACATGCAGAACCCGCTGCCGCTGACAATCCCGGAAAAGGCCGACAGGGAAATGGTGGTTGCCACCCGTCCCAATGCCATCGATCTGAACCGGGACCACGGCTTCAAGACCCACATTTACAGCCGCGTGTTCCTGACCGATACCACGGAATATCTAGTGCCTGTGGGCGACCAGCTGCTGAAGATCCAGACGCCGCACCGCATCACCTTCGGCAAGGGCGAGGAGTGCTACGTGGATTTCACACATGTCATGTGGTATCCGGAAGAAGACGAAAGCGCCGAGGCGGAACGCGCCAAACGGCAGCTTGTGTAAGTCATTCTTTTTTAAAACCGCTCTTGGAAGCAGGCGCCATTTTGTGTTATAATTATGTTGCGTAAGCAGCTGCTTATGCAACGTGAAAGGGTGCCAGATTTAATTTGAGGAGGGATTTACATGCGCAACGTATCAAAGGTTCTCGTAGTTCTTGCCTTGCTTGGCACAGTTACCGCTTTCGTCCCGTCTTTTGTACCGATTATGGAGCAGGCCCATGCTGCGGCGGCAAACCCGTCTGACACAAGGTGGAAATGCTCGAAGTGTGGCAAGGGGCCGTTCAAGTGTCACCCCAATTTCCTTCCTACCTATCAGAATTGCCCCAAGGGCGGATACCATACCTGGGTAGAGACGAGGTAAGGTAAGCAAGTGTTTGCAGTATAACAGATGAGAGAGTGCGAAAGAGGCTGCAACAAAATGAAAATTTTGTTCAGCCCTTTTCCTTGCCGAAATTAATGTATTATGGATCGTTTTTTTGATTTTTATTTTCCCGATACAATTTTCTTTTTGTTGTCGTTTGGCGGAATTTTTTGCTTAGCGGCTTCTATGTTTTTCTCTATTGGCAGCGATGAGGAGAAATCGAAGGCTGATCAGGCAAAATGGAGTCGGTGATGGTTTCCGTTCCTGCGTTGGTTTATTTTTTACTCGACGGCCTGACGAACTTGACGGAATGGAATTGCGCTTTTTTGGCGCTCGTTGCACTTATTTTGTATTGTGCTGTCCGTAAGCTGGCTTTGTACCTTGCTTCGAGATAGCAGTGATACGGTAGGAGCCGGGCGTTGTTAACCGATTTCTGCTGTTTTCAAGAAAACGCTCTTTAAAGTTTTATCCTGATGCGCACAACCACGCATCAGGATATTTTTTTGCTCTCGCTTTTGGGGCAGGGCAAAGACGGTGAACCATATGACCCGGGGGGCCTGCTTGCTGTAGCGGTTTTTAAAAACATTCACGCAAAAAGTAAAAGCTGCACTGCACAAAGTTTTTATCTTTGGACAGTGCAGTTTTGTTGTGCATGAAAAGGTTCCTGCTTTACGTTATGTTCTCGCAGCATTTTATTTGCTTTTCGCAAGGTCATCCAGGAAGTTCTGTAACCGTTCCTTTGTCACATGCTGCATGACAACAATATGCGACAACTCGCCGCCCAGTCTGACATCCTGATCAGAAGCCAGATTATACTTTTCCACAATCGCTTCAGGCGGACGTTTGAAATAAACCTGTTCAACATGGACCCCAGCCAAGCCTTCCAGCCCATCTTGTCCAGTTCTGCCGGAATCATGCGGCCATGTACGTCGGCGCCGGATTGTGAAAATTCCGAAACGCGGTTTTGTGTATTAAAAGATGTTCAGATTATACAGAACCGGCTATCATTATTTTCCCAGCTTTGCCTCGATGGCTGCCAGCCTCTCTGCCAGTCTCGCGTTTTCTGCTTCCAGCGTCTGAATCTTTGCGTCCTGTTCACTGATTTTTTCACCCTGTGCCTTAATGGTTTTCGCCATGGCCGCCTTGGAATTCCCCACATTCTTATCCAACGCAATGCTTACGCCTGCGTTGATCATATTCTCCCCATTGCCAAAGGCTCCGCCGACACTGAACATCACGCGGTCCGTGGGTTGGTAGAACAGCCCCATGGCCATGGAGTTGGCATCCCGGTAATTACCGAAGCCCGCCGCCAGCCCGAACTTGCCGTCCATATCCAGCGGATGCAACGCCGCCAGGGCCGCCGCGCCGGCGCCCACTTTGTTGATCTTGCTGTCCAGCTTGTCGATGCGGTGGTTGACCGGTGCTAAATCCGCGGCGCTTCCGGCTTCAATCATCTCTTTAACCTGTTTTACCGTCGTCGCATCGCCATCATCCGTGCCGGGCGCTACGTTCTTAATCTGCCGTTCTTTTCCTTTCGCGCCTACGGAAACCGCGTCGTCTACACCTTCGGAACCGTCGCCTAATACGACTGCGTTCTTAGCCCCGGTCTTCACGTTGTTGCC
>CAJOKZ010000056.1 GCA_905235335.1 uncultured Succiniclasticum sp. | reverse complement strand
GATGAACATCGTAACGATTTTCCTGTCCGTAGGTACGGGCCTGACCATGGAAGCAGGCAAGTTCCTGAAATACGACACCATCCTGATCATCTGCTTAGGCCTGGTGGCTTTCGCAGCCGGCACCGCAATGGGCTGCCTGTTCGGACAGCTGATGAAGGTCGCTTCCGGCGGCAAGGTAAATCCGCTGATCGGATCCGCGGGCGTATCCGCTGTTCCGATGGCGGCCCGTGTATCCCAGATCGTTGGCCAGAAAGCGAACCCGGCCAACTTCCTGCTGATGCACGCCATGGGCCCGAACGTAGCAGGCGTTATCGGTACCGCAGTTGCGGCCGGCACCATGCTGGCCATGATCGGACCTGCCGGGAAATAATCGTAAGATGTTTTGACAGGATCGTCTGGCAAGACCGTGCAGTAAAGTGAAGTGACACCGCTTCAGACCGGCTGCTCCTGCAGCCGGTTCCCTTCAATAATAATCATACTGTAGCAGGCATGATTATTATATATTTTACCTTAACTTCACTCCTCCTCTATTCCCGTAAGGTCCGAGACACCCTTGCGGAAAACGGTTGATTGAGCGTCCGCCGTAGTCAGTGAAGTTAACAAATTTTAAACACCCTGTACATTTCGGTTTTCCGAAACGTGCAGGGTGTTCGCTTATCATTTGCTCTTTATGCCGTTTTATCTTTACTGTATGCTCTCCAGGATTTTTTCAGCCCGTAAAATTTCCTCTAAGTGCTTCAGGACTTCCCTGTTATATTTGTTGACGGCAGCTTCTCTTTTTAAGATGGAAAATGTCAGCTCCCTGTCCTGCTTTTCCTTGAGCAGGGAGGTGTAACGGGTTACGATTAACGCCAGTTCCGCAGCTTTCAGGCAGTTTTGTTTTTCCAGTTCGGGACGGAAGGCGTCGTTGTTGTCTACCGGCGCGTTTAAGAAAAGCTGCATGGGCTTCAGCCAGCGTCCCATATGCAGGTTATCGGTAAGGTTCATGATCTGCTCTACGGAAAGATTTGTTTTTCTGGCCACTTCGGCAGGCGAGGGGAGCATCAGCACGGTGCGGGCTTTTTTGGCCGTAGCGGCGTCCCAGTTCAGTGACTCCAGAAGTTTTTTGCAGTACACCATGTTGGGCGCGTTGATATTGGTCGGCTGGTTCAGCAGCAGCTGTTCAAAGGTCTGCAGCGTCTTTGCCACGTTGCAGCTTTCTTCCAGGGTATCCAGATACTGTTTGTCTTTCAGCAGTTTTTGGATGATGGCCTTTACTTCATTATAATTGATGGGCTTTACCAGAAAATTATCGGCGCCCACCTTGTAGCCGTGGATCCGGCTTTCCATGTCCTCCAGGGCTGTCATCATGATGACGGCGATAGACTGGGTATTTGAATTCTGCTTTAATTCGCTGCACACTTCATAGCCGGATAACCCGGGAAGCATGATATCCAGCAGGATGATATCCGGGTGTTCCCGTAATGCCGTTTCCATACAGGAACGTCCTTCTGTTGCGATCAGGGCCGTATACCCCCAGCTTTCCAGTACATCCTTCAACATGCTGCTCAACTGCTCATTATCATCCACAACCAATACTTTTGGCATGTTCATACTCCTTTCTGTTCCAGGGGCAGCAGCAGGATCGCTTCTGTTCCCTTGCCTAATTCGCTTTGCAATGAGATGCTGCCGTGATGGAGCTCGGTCAGCTTCTTCACGATGGGAAGGCCCAGACCGGTGCCCGACTGCTTCTTGATGATCGGATTCTCGATCTGCTCAAACTCCGTGAAGACGCGTTCCAGGTTTTCCGGTGCGATGCCGATTCCCTGGTCGGCGATGGAGATACGCATCTGGCGCGAATCTTCCAGCTTCTGCACGCTGATCGTAATCTGGCTGTTCGGCGGGGAAAACTTCAGCGCGTTGGACAGGAGATTATAAATGATCTGGCGCAGCATCTGGGGATCCGCGGTAATCATAAAATCATACGGCTGGAATGCCAGCCGCATTTTAATGTGGGCATCCGGACGGAAGTTCTGCATTTCGTTGACGATGTTCTCCACGAACTTACGCACCGGAAAATCCGAGAAGTCGGCCCTGGTTTTCCCGGAACGGAGCCGGGTCAGGTCCAGCAGGTCGTTGATCAGTGTCAGCAGGTGGGATCCGCATTCGGAGGCGTTATCTACATAGCGGTACTGTTTTTCATTCAGGGTTCCGCTGTATCCGCCTTTCAGGAAGTCGCAGGCATTGATGATGACGCACAGGGGCGTGCGCAGTTCGTGGGTGATGTTGGAAAGGAAACGATTCTTCGTTTCGTTCAGCTGCTTCAGTTCTTCCACAGCGGATTCCAGATCTTTGGTGCGGCGCCGTACCAAAAGCTCCAGATGCTGCTGGTTCTGCCGAAGCTGGGCGCCCATGAGCCAGATCAGGGGCGCGAAGAGGAAAAAGCAGAGGATGCCGATGAACAACGTCAGCATCCGGTTATCCTCGACGATGCCCGAAAACTGGTCTTCCTGCAGGCCGAAGCTGATATAGCCCACCAGATCCCCGGAATAGTTTTTCAGGGGATAGTCGATGAAAAGATAGGGGATGTCCTTCAGATATACTTTGCCGGAATACGTCCCGTCCGCGGACCGGCTGCTGGTGATGGAGCCGGCTTTATGGCCGACGATCCAGCTCTGGTCCTCGCCCTCCGTGGATTTTGTGGAAACGTGGACGCCGTCCACCGTCAGCACCAGGAACCCGTTGGTAGCCTTGGAACTTATATAGGAAGGAAAATAGTAATCGCTGTTACAGATCCCGATCAGCAGCATGCTGGCAATGACCGCATCGGGATTGCCGGTATCCATGACGGGAACCATGGTTACTTCACAGAGCGCCTGCTGCATATATTCCCCTTCGCCGGCAAAACCCTGTTTCAGCTCCACCGTGAATTTTTTGAATTCCTCGCTGCCCTCGGTGAACAAGTCGCTGAGGGGCATCTTTTCGGTGGCTGAGATGGGGGAGCCGTTTTGGCAGAGGTCCCGGTTCAGGGAAGCCAGACGGCCTCCGGGATTAAATCGGATATTGGGAGCGGACCGGGCGAGGATCCGGTTATCCGGATCCAGCATGATCGCGTAGTCTACCTTATTAAAATTGTTCCGCAGCAGCGCCAGCTTTTCTTCCAGCACGCGGGTGTCTTTCTGTTTCACTGCCAGCGGGGTGCTGACCTCCTGGGTAATGCAGAGGGCCGCCTTCTGTATATCATTCTGCCGCTGCTGCATCTCGCTGGTGGCTACGGCCAGCGTGGATCGCAGATACTGGTTCTGGCTCCGGCTGAACTGGTCTTCCAGATAACGCGTGGAAAAGAAAGTGATCAGCACGATGGGCAGGATGACGAACAGGGAGATAGTAAAAATCAGCCGGACTGTTAAATCGTGATAGCCTTCGGTTAACAGTCCGGAAATTCGTTCAATCAGCTTCTTCATTATCAATTTCAGCAGAGGCTGTTCCGTTATTCTTATTGTAATAATGTACGACGATCTGCATACGGTCGTGCAGATTCAGTTTTGCAAGGATGTTGCTGATGTGTGTCTTGACCGTTGTCTCGCTGATAAAAAGCTGCTGGGAGATCTGCTTGTTGGAATATCCCTTGCACAGCAGCTGGACGATTTCGTATTCGCGTTTGCTGATACGGTCTTCCCGGAGTCGGGTGGGAAGCGCGTCATCCTGCTTCTGTTTCTTTTCTCCCTGGGTCAGGGAGATATTTACGTTCAGGAGGCGCAGCATGCTGTCCAGCAGCGTCAGGATGTTGCCGGCCTGTTCTTTGCTGTAGCTTGTGATATGGAAACGGTTTTTCAGGTTTTCGGGAATGGTGCTGTTGTCATAGGTCAGGCCGCCGATTCCGGCAAAGGCCGTGAGCCTGTCGTTGAAAAAGACAGGAACATACAGGCAGGTGATGCCGAAGGGGCAGACATGGAGGAACGGTTCCCCGTTCAGCATGGTGTCCTTGTCATTCTGGAAATTTTCCTGGCAGCGGACGGAATGCTCCTTCTCGATCGTGAAACAGAACAGCGAGTTCTGGGAACCTACCGTCAGCGGATGCCCGTTCACATCCAGGAAGATCATGCTGACGCCGTATGCCTTGGCGAAATTATCCTGAAAGGTCTGCAGTTTATCCTTTCCGACAAACTGAAGCCACTGCTCAACCGATCCGGTTTTCTTTTTCATAATCAACCCTCTTTTTGCTGCTAATGCGACTTGATTCAACGGGTGTATCTGTTACCTTTTACAAGTATATTCAATAGTTTTAAATTTCGCAATACATAAAGGGTTTGAGATTTTATTAAAACTTAATCAGTAGTTTTGCAGAAGTAATACTTTGGTATTAAAAACAGGGCGAAGCCGGAATCATAATCCCTGCCATGCCGGCCATCTGCCATGAGAATTAGCATGGGGTTATGTTTTTTGCGGGGGATTCATACTTTTGGTAAATGTGGAGCGGCAATGAAAATGATACGTTGTCTGTGCAACTGTGAGACGCAAGCGTTATGTGGGACTCATTTCAAAAGGAGGAGTTATTATGGCTCAGTCCACAAAGTGTCTTATTCTTCTTGCGATAATTGCCATATTCTTTGTTACCGAAATCATTCCCCTGGCAATTACTGCAACCGCAGGCGCGGTAGCCTGCGGCCTGCTGGGGTTCATCCCCGCAAAACAGGTGTTCAGCGGCCTGTCCAACTCCACCGTCGTTCTGTTCGCCGGTATGTTCATCGTAGGCGCTGCGATGTTCTATACCGGTCTGGCACAGAAGGTCGGTGAAACGGTCGTGCGGTTCACCGGCACCGGTGAAAACAGCCTGATGTTCGGCGTCATGATCGTATCCGCTGCCCTGTCTTCCGTTCTTTCCAATACCGGCACCTGCGCCTGCCTGATGCCTGTAGTATTAGGTATCTGCTCGGCGGCCAAGGTCCCCGCGTCCCGCGAACTGATGCCCCTGGCATTCGGCTGCGGCATCGGCGGCATCATCACCCTGGTAGGAACGCCTCCCAACATCATCGCGGCCGGCGCGCTGGGCGCGGCGGGGTTCGAGCCTTTCGGATTCTTTGAATTCTCAAAGATCGGTATTCCCCTGACCCTCGGCGCCATCGCTTACATGATGCTGTTAGGCAAACACCTGATCCCGAAACGGGAACTGGACGCCGACCAGGAGATCGAGCAGGAGATCGAAGCGAACAAGACGTCTTCCACGAAGATGGTCATCTCCGGTGTTATTCTGGTCGTTGTTATCCTGATCATGGCGTTGGGCATCAAGGGCGTGACCCTGGAAATGGCGGCCATCCTCGGCGCGCTGGTCTGCGTGCTGACAGGCTGCTTAACCGAAAAACAGGCCTATGCCTCCATCGACTGGGTAACGATATTCCTGTTCGCAGGCATGATGCCCGTATCCACTGCCATGGACAAGACCGGCGCCGGCAAGGTGATCGCCCAGTGGGCGGTTGGCCTGATGGGCGGTTCCCCGTCCCCGATGGTCGTGACCGTCGTATTGTTCATCCTGTCCTGCGGCCTGACCCAGTTCATGTCCAACACGGCGTCCGCCGCGCTGCTGTGCCCCATTGGCATCGCGATCTCCAAACAGCTGGGGGCATCCCCCCACGCCGTACTGATGGCGATCGCCGTGGCGGCTTCCTGCGCGTTCGCGACCCCGGTAGGCACGCCGCCCAACACCCTGGTGCTGGGCCCCGGCGGCTACAAGTTCATGGACTATGTAAAAGCAGGTACGGGTCTTGTTATCGTATCCTTTATCATTTCCGTAATCCTGATCCCGATGTTCTGGCCGTTCTTCCCCGGTAAATAACCCGACGGGAATGTACCGGCCGGCGAATCGGTATCAACCGGCCGCCGTTCCCACAGGCGGCGGCCGCTCCCGCTGTTTTGCAGTTGCAAAAACGGCTCCGGCGGTTTTATCCGGACGGCGGCGCACAGCGCACCGCACCGCGTCAGCGGACTGCGTTTTGCATCGCGCTTCGCGCCTGCCGGAAGGCCGGCCTCCGGACGTTTATCGTAAACTACTTTAAGAAACGAGGACTTTATTATGGATGCACTTATCGTATCGCTGCAGTCCGTTTGGGCTGACTCCGGTTTTGAGGGTATCACCAGCGGCAATGTGATCATGCTGGTCGTCGGCTGCGTTCTGCTGTACCTGGCCATCGGTAAAGGCTTCGAGCCCCTGCTGCTGGCCAACATCGCCTTCGGCTGCCTGCTGGGCAACATCCCCAAGACCGGTTTTACCACTGAACCCGGTGTCATGCAGGTCATCCTGTACGGCATCAACAACGAGGTATTTCCTCCGCTGATCTTTTTAGGCGTAGGCGCCATGACGGACTTCGGTCCCCTGATCGCCAACCCGAAGACCCTGCTGCTGGGCGCTGCCGCCCAGGGCGGCGTATTCATCGCCCTGATCGGCGCCATGGTGCTGGGTTTTGACCTGCGCGAAGCGGCCGCCATCGGCATCATCGGCGGCGCTGACGGCCCCACCGCCATCTACCTGACCATGAAGATGGCGCCGCACCTGCTGGGCGCCATCGCCGTTGCCGCCTATTCCTACATGTCCCTGGTCCCGCTGATCCAGCCGCCTATCATGACGCTGTTCACCAGCAAAGCGGACCGCGCTATTAAAATGGACCAGCTGCGTACCGTAACCAAATTCGAACGCATCATTTTCCCGATCTTCTCCACGATTTTCATCTCCCTGCTGCTGCCCCCCGTATGTTCCCTGATCGGCATGCTGATGCTGGGCAACCTGTACAAGGAAGCCGGCTGCCTGGACCGTCTGAACGACACCGCCCAGAATGCCCTGATGAACATCGTCACCATCATGCTGTCCGTAGGCACCGGCCTGACCATGGAAGCGGACAAGTTCCTGAAATACGACACCATCCTGATCATCTGCCTGGGCCTGGTAGCCTTTGCGGCCGGCACGGCCATGGGCGTATGGTTCGGCCAGCTGATGAAGATCACGTCCGGCGGCAAGGTGAATCCGCTGATCGGATCCGCGGGCGTATCCGCTGTTCCCATGGCGGCCCGTGTATCCCAGATCGTGGGCCAGAAAGCGAACCCGGCCAACTTCCTGCTGATGCACGCCATGGGCCCCAACGTGGCCGGCGTTATCGGCACTGCGGTTGCGGCCGGCACCATGCTGGCCATGATCGGCCCTGCCGGGAAATAACGGCCTGTGTTTTTTGGAAAACACTGGATCACACAGCGTGCTGCTTTAACAAAGTACCTGTCGCGTAACATCCGTTTGAACATGCTGCTGAAGGATGCGCGCGGGCAGACACTCCTTTCACCGGCTGCTTCTGCAGCCGGTATCCCACAATAATAATCATACTGTAGCAGGCATGATTATTATACAGTTTAACTTCACTCCTCCTCTACTTGCGCAGGGACGTGAGACACCCCTGCGAAATAACGGCGATTGAGCGTCCGCCGTTCCGGTGAAGTTAACAACACAAAACCACCCTGTACGTTTCGCTTGTGCGAAGCGGGCAGGGTGGTTGACTTTTTACACAAAAGGATTTTTACGGTTTTTTGGCCGCGGCAGTCTTCGTCACTCCCTTGCTGTTGCTTAAAATATCGCGCAGCCGGGTTTCCACGGCGCCGGAGTCCGCAACCCCGTCGAAGCTCATAATAGGCTGTTCGCCCACCATCAGCGTATTTTCGCTGTTGGTCCAGACAGGCTCGTACTGCTTTCCGTCGTGATACACCGCCGAAAGGTTCCCGGCGATCAGGAAGGCTTGTTCCTGCGGGCTCATGACAGCGGTCTTGGCCGGGGTGTAGAACGGTTTTCCCGCCACCGTGATCAGCCCGGTTTCTTCATTGACCTTTACCTGGTTGCCGCTCCACTGGGTGATTTTTTTATTGTAGTTGGTGCGGCGGGAAACGCTGGACGGATGGTCGTTGAACAGCTCCGCAAACCCGCTGGACTTTTTGCCGTTCTGTTCCAGGATGTGCTGCCACAGCGCCGCGCCGGCGCCGACATTATACCCGGCGGCTGTCGCATAGCCGAAGGCCAGGTTGTCCGCCTGGCTTTCCATGGGCTTGGTCACCATCTTGGCCGTGCCGACCGTGGTTATAAGGGCGGCCCCCACCGAGGAAGCGGTGTTGCGGTTCTGGCTGGCATACAGGGCGGAGACCAGGGACAGGGGCAGTGCCTTCTTGACGCCCGCAGCCGGGTGGTTTTTCTGGCCGTGCCCCATTTCGTGGGCGATGACAAAGGCCAGTTCGTCTTCATTATAATTAAGCTTTGTGAACGCGCCGATGTTGACGCTCATGTTATGCCCCAGGGTACAGAAGGCGTTGAAGGATTGGTCGTTGTTGACAAAATAGTTGTAAGGCTTTTTCACGATAGAGGGATCGGTCAGGGCCACGGCATCGGACAGGCGCGTCATGATCCGGGCCAGCATGGCGTTGGCGGTGGGGTCGGAATTGACGCCGTACTTGTCTTTGATCTGGCCCATGTATTCATCCCGGCCCTTGTTGTCCAGATAGCTGACCTGCTTGTTCAGATAGGCGTACTGGGCGCCGACCTGGAACACGGCCAGTCCGGCGGAAAGCCAGTCCCAGGCCAGGGCCTGCTTCGGCATCACCGCGCCGGCGGTTAGGGACAGGCAGAGTGCGGCGGATGCCGCGGTACGGATCAACGTTGTTCTTTTCATATCGCAAAGACCTCCTTGCCAGCAAAGTGCGGCAGAACACGCGACACGTTTTTGTCTGACGGCGCCGCGCGGAAACCGGACTTTATTTTTTCATTTACATTTTATATATTATAACACAGGAAGGGAAGTAATTTGTTGTGAAAATGTGTCAATTTTTTTGGCAAATTTTTTTGCAGGAAAAATTGGTTAAATGCGGATTTGCGTATTTATAATAAAAAGGGTCAAATTTCCCTTTCGTCTTTCGGGTTTGCCAGCCTGTACTTCCTGAACTTTTTGCGGCATTCCTGTACTTTTCCGGGAAAAAGTTCATGGCTGCAACGCCAGCGCCGGTGCGGATTGGAAAGACCTTCCTGTACTTCCTGAACTTATTCCCCGTAAGTGTGCCTATAGTGCTTATATAAAATATAATATATATAAAAAAAGTTCATGAAATACAGCCGGACGGCGCAAACCCCCTTCCCGTGCCGGGTAAGGGGCATGCACTTACCCTGCAGTTCCTGAATTTCCTGTATTTCTACCCACAGTCCCGGCGGATCAACAGAAGCCTGTTTCCTTTGCGGGCAAGGCAAAAAGAGCATCTTTCTGCACAGGCAGGCGCGAAGCGGCCGGCCGCTGTGAAAAGGCGGCGTCGGACGGGAAAATCGACGCGTCCATATAAATTTGAATGAATTTTTAGGGGATAAGTGCATGGAATAAGCACGGATAAAAGGAAAAAAACAGAAAAAGGCTTGACAAAGCCGTTTTCGAATGATATATTCTTAATAGTGCAAAAGAAGTTTTCGTTTTGCTGTGCTTATTTTTCGGTTACAAACGTGGTTCCAAACGGGCAAATTACACGCGTTGCAGAGGAAACAAGGTCACTCGAGCATGTAGTGTGTGAAGAGTCCGGACGGGGAAACAGGTTTTGTAATAAATACAAATTTGTTTTTC
>CAJOKZ010000055.1 GCA_905235335.1 uncultured Succiniclasticum sp. | reverse complement strand
GAAAGTTCCGGCAAATATTGATTGGATTAAAAAAATAAGAATTGTAAAAACGCAGACACCGTGCCGGGTTTCATGGCGTAGTTTATTGGACGATTAACGTGATATAATAAATTCACGAGCTGATTATGTTGCTATTACTATGAACGCAAAACCAAAAGATACTTCGCCATAAAAATGTAAATCAGGGAAGGAGAATGTTGCCTATGCGAAATGTACGCATCACGGTCATGCGGAAGGCTTGCTACCCAGACTTAATAAAAAAATACGAGAATCCTATCGAACACGCCTGCGATATGGTGGAAGGCCAAGTATTCATAGCCAATGGCTGGCAGCGTCCTGATGGGCTGTGCGAGAGTGCGTGGGAAACCATGTCGCCTTTCGTCATGGGTTTGGCGCACGGCGCAGAGGATTTCTATGACGGCTGGATGAAGAACCCTCGCTCAGCGATGATTTCCTGCAATGATGGCTTTCGCCCGGTCAGCTTTCTTTTGGAGACAGTGGATGAGGATGTGTGTTAATTGGAGGATCCGCTAATATACGCAATCGGTGACGGATTTACAACGTCTTCACCCTGCCGCACAAGAGAAGAACGGAAAAATTAAAGGTGCCAGAAATGAAATTTGATACAGGCTTATATTTTATAACTAACAGTACGGGATATACGGAAGAAGAATTCCTCCGAAGGGTGGAGCAGGCGCTGGCGGGAGGCGTTACCCTGCTGCAGCTCCGGGAAAAGGAAAAAAGCACCAGGGACTATATCGCTCTGGCCGAGAAGATCCATGACATCGCCCGGCGTTACGGCGTGCCGATGATCATCGACGACCGCGTGGACGTAGCCCTTGCCGTGGACGCGGAAGGCGTGCATGTTGGGGCGGAGGATATGCCGGTCGCCACCGCGCGCAAATTACTGGGCGGGCGCAAAATCATCGGCGCGACCGCCAAGACCGTCACCCGGGCGAAAGAAGCCTGTGAACAAGGGGCGGACTACCTCGGCGTGGGGGCGATCTATCCCACGACGACTAAAGTTAAGACCGTTTTGACCTCGACCGATACCCTTTGCGCCATCTGTAAGGCCGTACCGATTCCGGTGAACGCCATCGGCGGGCTGAACCGGGACAATCTCGATATCCTGGCAGGCATACCCATTGCCGGGATCTGCGTGGTATCCGCCATTATGCAGGCAGATGACCCCGGACGGGCGGCGGCGGAACTGAAAGCCCGGGCCAGGGAGCTGGGCCTGTACGGAAAATTTACTTTGAAAACAGTGACGAATCAGACCATTAATTTTTCATAAACTGTTTTGCCGGAATAAATTGTAACATAAAGGCGGTCAGCATGATCCGGGTAACTTTAATGGACTTCCAAAGAGACATGGTCAGCGCCAGGATCATTTCCTTAAAAGAAGTGTTCATGGTAGCGGTCTAGCGGCAGCGTAAGTTGGCCGCTTTTATTTTTTGTTCCAAATCCTGCTTTACTTCATTCAGGGGGCGGTCTGTCAGGTTGGCCTGCACATTGATGAATGAGCACTTCATAATGAATGCAGGAAAAAAGAAAATACAGACCAGTAAAACAATTCGTCAAAATCATCAATAATGACTAACGGAAATTTAAAATACCAACAAAATAAATTAGAAATTATTTATAGAGAAATATTATTATTAATAATTCTAAATCATATTATTTTTTCGTATTTATAAAAGTGGCAGACCTTCCGAGTGTTGATTTTCATCAAAAAATGATTTAAAAACACTATTTATTACCACTCTGATTTTTTTGATGATTTCCGTTTGTAAGCTGAGATTTTATAATGATTTTGCGAAATTTTCGTTTTCTAAAAAAGGTGGATGTGCAGTAATCCGGCGCATTGTAATCAAAGATATTAAAAAAAGGTGATACCTTTGTAAAACTGTGAAATAAATTTGACAAGTCGGAAATTTTGTAGTTTAATAGTAAATAATATCATTAAATATTAATATTAATTGAAATAAAAAATCGATTATTAATACTACATCTTGCTGCATAAGAAAACGCTAACAACATGAAGTCGTCAGCGTTTCAAAATATTATTTTATTTCATTGTCCACTTGACGGGGATCGGTTCACAGCCGGACGCTTTGTTACTTTTGATTATTTTATAAAGAGAGTTGTGTAAATCATGATGCGATTGCGCCGCTGAGTACAGCAGGACCATGCAAGACTGGCTGCCGGAAACGCGAACAATAATATTATTTTTACAAGATAGGGAGGTAGTGTTATGTTACAGGGCAAAGATCTCAAGATGCTTACGGCAACACTATGCTTATGCGTTGCCGGCCAAATGATGCACGCGCCATTAGCATCGGCAGAAAAATCCGAGAACCCGGATAAATTAAGCAAGTTTAAATTGGATACCATTATTGTTGAGGGCAAGGAGTATGATAAGTTTGGCAACAGGATAACGGAGCAATCCTATTACAGAACCGGTGGAGATGTTACAGTTATTGACCGGAAAGAAATTGAAGAAAATCATTATAAGAGTGTCGCTGACGCCATAAAGCGCGTTCCGGGCGTACAGATTCAGGGAACTGGCACTCACGCAGATGTAATTGGTATGATTGGCTCGGGTCCCAACTATATCAATGAACTTTCTATCAATGGCGATTCGCACGTTATTGTCCTCATAGATGGTAAGCGAATCGGAAATGAGGCCATGGATATGGGCGGTCTTGGCGGTGGCGGTAATACCGTTCTTTCTATGCTGACCATGATCGACGCCGTGGAACAAATTGAGGTCATGAAAGGCGCTTCTGCTTCTGTATACGGTGCAGATGCCACAGGAGGCGCAATCAATATCATTACCCGTAAAGGAACTGCCAAACCGGTTACCGCAATCCGATTGGGAACAGGATCGTGGAAACAGCATAATTATGCACTCTCGCATTCCAGTTCGACCAAAGACGGGAAAACATCTTTCTTTGTGGCGGCAAGCCGGGATAGGAGCGGAGATACAAAATATAAGGATAAGGCGGAGGACAAAAGCGTACGTTTTAAAGACACGTCTTATAAAGAAGATGGGGTTTTTGTCCGTGTAGACCATAAATTTAACGACAAACAGTCCATTACGTTCGATTATTCCCATAGTGATTCCTTTGCCGGTAAACCCACAACGGCTCCTGAGTATGCCACGTTAGACCAGTTGTGGAGTGGCGAGCTTTATAATAACCGGTCCCAGGGCTATGCTGCGCCTGGCTACCGGAACTGGTTCTATCTTGGAGCTATACACGGTAGTTATGTCCGTTATAACACCAATCGCTACAGTCTGCAATATACATTTGACAAAGATAATGGTATGGAAAGTTTTATCAGGCTGTACTATGATCTTGGCAGGGCGGAAGTGATGGATTATGCAGGAAACGGCGGCCTTATGAATAAACCCCCATCAATCTTTTTAGACCCCGATTATGTCAGGGAGTTCATAAAAGGGCGTCACGAAATCCATAACAAAATGAGAAATGTAGGCATCAATGCCCAGTATGCAAAAAAGGTGGGAGCGCATAACCTTATTGCCGCAGTTGATTACAGGAGAAACAAATACAGTTGGGATAACTCGGATCGCAATCAGTACATTGACTCGGAGCGGAATTTCTTCTATGCGTGGCTGCAGGACAAGATTGAAGTATCTGACAAGTTTGTAGTTACACCTACTGTTCGGTTTAATCATTACGGAACGATTTCATCGCAGTATCTTCAGGATCATTTGAATTATGAGAGTTCAAACAGAGTTACCTATGGCCTGCATACGAACTACAAATTTGACAACACTGCCGGCATGTACGCGTCTGTTGCCAATGTGTACCGTCCTGTCACCTACATGGATTATGACAGCGAAGCGGCGGATGAAAAGATTGATCCGGAAAAGGGTATGAACTATTTGATCGGGTTTAACAAGCGATTTTCCGATAAAACCCGTTTGGATGTGAATTACAGCTATCTCGATATGTCTAACGCCCTTGGACGCTACCCGGTATGGGATGAGGCGCGAGATAGGAGCGTAACCAAAATGGTCAATGCGAAGCAAAAGAAGAACGCATTTAATCTGTCTATTGACCACAAATTCAACGAGAATTGGAGAGTGAAGGCTTCGTATTCCCATGTTCACGACAGACTCAGCGCCAAGAACTGGAAGGTAGTAGATCATGCCCCGAAAGGAACGACGGTGGATGATATGATTAACTCATACAGACCGTCTAATATTTATCAGGTTGATGTTACGTATAAGACCGGAAAATTTGATGCTGCCCTTAGCGGCACTCTTTATTCCGGCCTTGATAGTCAGTATTTCACTTCTGGACGTTTCTTCGTCCTGGGCGCGAACATGAATTATCATATTGATAAAAACAAAAAGATATTCCTTACTGCAGATAACTTAACCAATCAGGCTTACGAGACAAAAGCAAGGGACTTCTTTGGCAAAGGTGCTTATCCGCAGCCCGGCAGGAGCTTTATGGTGGGCCTTGAGTGCAAGATCTGATAAAATTGTCATGGGACGGAATTATTTGTGTGCATGCTTTGTAATAGCGCTGATTGCATCTGTTGTGATGACGGGTTGCGCCGGTAAATTCCCACCGTATAGGTTACAATATACGGAAAGCACAATACCAGATGGAAGGGAGTTTGTGACACTGAAAAATTTCAGTTCTGACAATAAACCTGAGGTGCGCCGTTTTAAATTAAATCCCAAACGTATTATCGCAGTCGGGGAAGCAGCTGCTGAAACGCTTCTCCGACTGGGCCAGGCGGAAAATCTGGTTGCAATTGTTGATACGGTTGAAAGCGGGGCGGAATTAAAGGCACGGTTTCCGGAGTTTAATCGGAATGGAAAGTGCAAAATACTAAACCGCCCCGGCCTTGAAACCCTTATGTTATTGCAACCGGATTTTCTCGTGGGCTGGGCTTCAAATTTTACTATGAAACGGTACGGGAGCACGGCGTTTTGGGAAGAAAGAGGTGCCAGCGTATATCTTGCGCCATCGTCAATGCCAATTTACCCGGAAAAAACAGTTGACATGGAAATGCAATACATTTCAGATTTGGGACGCATTGTAGGTTGCGCTGAATTTGCCGATCAGATTGCGGACGGAATACGGAATGAAATTGCCGAATGTGCGAAAAAGATCGGGGGAAGGCGGCCCCGTGTCATGGTGCTGGCATTGTCACGCAGCCTTATTATTAATTACAATAAGGGAACCCTGCCCGGGAATATTGTGGAACTTTCCGGCGGGAGGATGCTTTCGTCCGACCGTTATCTGAGTCCGGAAGAACTGATCAGCATTAATCCGGATGTCATATTTATTGTGCGACTGGATCGGCGGCTGGATGTTGGTGTTAAAGCCCTAGTCTCGAACCCGAAATTCCGAACGCTTGATTGTATCGCCACGGGAAATGTTTACGGAATTCCGGTGCATTGGGTATATAACAGCGGTATCAATGCAGGAAATGCGGTAAAAACGATGGCCCGTTATCTGCATCGGTACGGAGAAGCATATACAGCTCCACGTTTTTAAACACACGGACTTCAGCCGCTCTTTGTAAATCCTGCGCGCGTTGGTACGGTACATTGGTATAAAGTTGCAAAATGGTGTACGCGGTGAAATGAATGAAAGAAAATCTGAAAAATATATGGATGACGGGAACAATGACCTTTCTTCTTGTGGGGGTTCTTTTTTTCTCAATATTGTTCGCTGCAACGAAAGGGGCGGCAGAAATTCCCGTGACTGATACCTTTTCGGCGGTTGTGTATGGGCTGACGGGGAAAACGCCATTCCATAACCAGGTTTCCGCACCTGTATTTGATATTATCTGGATGTTGCGTCTTCCCCGTGTCGTGCTTGCAGCGGCAACCGGCATGGGCCTTTCTGTCTGTGGTGTCATCATGCAGGCGATTGTCAAAAATCCATTAGCAGATCCCTATATACTTGGCGTTTCTTCAGGAGCTTCTCTTGGTGCGACCGCAGCCATAATGTTAGGGATTGGGGCGTCGCTGGGAGAAAGCTTTGTGGGGTTGGTGGCATCAGGAGGCGCTTTCATGGTATCGCTTGGCGTACTGATACTTTCAAACTGCGGCGGGCGGCCTAATTCCATAAAGCTGCTGTTGTCAGGAATGGCCCTTTCCGCTGTCTGCGGAGCAATTTCCAGTTTTATCGTCTACTTTGCAAATAATATAGAAGGAATGCAGACGATAACTTATTGGTTGATGGGAAGTTTTGCGAATGCAAAATGGGAAAATCTCATCGTTACCTGTACGATTGTATTGCTGGGAGTGATTTTTTTCTGGTCGCAGTACAGGATTCTGAATTTGATGCTGTTAGGTGATGAAACAGCCATTACATTGGGAACGGATTTAAATTTGTACCGTCAGTTATATCTTATCGTTTCAGCCCTTATTGTCGGTTTTGTTGTATACGCCGCGGGAATGATAGGTTTTGTGGGGCTGATAATTCCACATGTGGTGCGCATGATGGCAGGAACGGATCATAAGCGCCTGCTGCCGTTCAGCGCATTGGCAGGTGCTGTTTTTCTAGTATGGTCAGATTTGCTTTGCCGATCTATTCTCCCAAGGACAGAACTTCCGATAGGAATATTTATTTCCCTGATCGGAGCACCCTGCTTTATTTACTTAATGGTCAAACGGAGTGGCGGATTTGGGAGGGCGCATGAAAATTGAAGCATCGGGCCTGACCTTTCAGGTAGGAGATAAAATTATTCTTGCCAAAGTGAATGCGTTGCTTGAAGAAGGCAAATTTATTGGTCTGATTGGCCCTAACGGCAGTGGTAAAAGCACCTTTTTAAAGTGCATCTATCGGGTTATTAAACCGACCATGGGGGCGGTGTATCTGGACGGAAAAGACATTGCAGGGATGCCATATAAAGAAACCGCGAAAAGAATGGCCGTAGTAGCACAGCATAATTTTTACAATTTTGATTTTAAGGTGATGGATATCGTTCTGATGGGACGGAGTCCGCATAAAAAAATGCTGGAGACGGATACTCGTGAGGATTATGAAATAGCAGCGGAAAGCCTTCGCAGCGTTGGTATGGAGGATTTTGCCGATCGTCACTTTTTAACATTGTCGGGCGGTGAACAGCAGCGTGTAATACTTGCCAGAGCATTAACGCAGAAAACTGAATGCATTATAATGGACGAGCCGACAAATCATCTGGATATTAAATACCAGTTGCAGATCATGGACATTGTAAAAAGCCTAAATCTGCCCATTTTGGCAGCATTGCACGATTTAAACATGGCTGTGAATTACTGTGATTACCTGTATGCCTTGCGCAACGGGGAAGTAGTAGCGTGTGGCAAGCCTTCAGAAATTATCACAGAGGCGTTTCTGCTAAATCTTTTTGAAGTGGAAGCAGAGATTCTTCACGGAAAAAACGGACAAATGGTAATTGCTTATCATGCCGGGCATTTTAAAAAACTCTAGGAGTATTCTATGAATGAATTTTACACTGACATGATGCTTTTGGGAATGAAACCATTTGCGTTCTTGCACCGGGTGGGGGTAAATGGAAAACAATCCGGAAGTCTGGCAGCAATTCATGAAATTCCCAATGCGGTAACGGTTATGTACGGTCCACGGGGTTGTGGCTTCCATTACCGGAACACAGTTCGTGTCCGCAGTGGTCCTGTGGCGAACCTGGAATGCGCGGGGCTGGCGGATCAGGATGTTATCTTCGGCGGCGAAAAGAAGCTGCGCACAGTATTACAGGAAATTGACAGGGAAAAGCACCCGGAGATGATCTTTATTCTGCCCACGGTGGTCTCGGATGTAATCAACGACGATATCTATGGGATTGCGCAGGAAATGCAGCCTGATATCCGGGCAAAGCTTGTAGTCATCCGGTCACAGGTTTTTTCCCATATGGATAAATCTAATTCAAGAAAGAATCTGAAGGAATTGGCGCAGCATAACTGCAGGCAGAAGTTTTCCGGCGCCGACTACCGTGGCTGCGGTTATGTGGAAGTCATGAACGCCCTGGTGGAACAGGTCATGGAGCCACAGGAGAAAGATCCGCTGGCAATCAATGTAGAAACCTTTATCTGGGGCTATGGCGGCACAAAAAAGCTGGAACGGATGAAAGCGCTGCTGGCCCGTATGGGAATTCGCGTCAATGCTTTTCTTCCGGCTGCCGGGCTGGATCAGATCCGGCAGGCACCGAAGGCCGCACTGAACCTGGTACGGCGTAAAAAGTGGGCGCAGGATATGGAGGAACGCTTTGGCACACCGTTCCTACATATCGCAGTGATGTCGCAGTGGCACGGTCTTGAAGGCCTTCGTGAATTGTATGAAACAATCGGGAAGAAACTGGGCGTTCTGCCGCAGACGCAGGCAATCCTGGATGCGGAGGAAAAACGGATACGCCCGAAATTGGCAGAGGCGCGGGTGCGTTTTGCCGGCAGACGTTTTTGCGTTATTACTAACAGTTTTTCCAACCTGCCCGATGTCATAAGGTGTTATCAGCATGATCTCGGAATCCCGTTGTGTCACATCCTTCTGATACGGAATCCGAACTTCCGGCGGGATTTTGCCGTGGATGACACAATGATGGAGCAGCTGTATCAGAGGATCAGGGGTGCAATGGATTTGTATGGCTGTAACGCGGAGCTGACCGTTGACCCGGAGGCTGATGAACTGGAGAAGGTTGTTGCGGACAGCGAATTCCTGATTTGTGGCGGTAATCCCCGCTACGCATGTTATGGTAAACCAATCATCCCCGGCTTTTTGGACAGGAATGTATTTGATTATGACAGCTATGCCGAAGTGGTTGCGGATCATGCCGCATGGCTTGACAAGGCTGGAATGCCTTCTCACCTGCTGCTGAACCGAATGGAATACGATCCGGTGTTTTACCCGCTTCGATGTGATGATGAAAATACGCTGGCTTCCAAGGAATTGTACAGCAGGATGTGGAGGTTGCGGAAACGATGAAACCTATGAGCGGTTGTGCGCTGATCGGCGCAGCGCGCGCGTTGTCCGGTATCCGTGACGCGGTGGTCCTGCAGCATTCTGTGGTCGGCTGCCACTGGGGTTCGCTGGCAGAGAGTATGCTGCAGCAACCGGATAATTTCCGACAGGCAAGTACAATAGTATATGAAGAGAATGTGATCCGGGGCGGAGTGGAACTGATTTCTCAGGGTCTTTCCAATATTGTGGAGCTGTATCCACATGTTAATGCGATTTTTGTAATCAGCGGTTGTATTCCTAATATGATTGGAGATGACGTGGAAAGTGCCATTGCACGCTGGCAGGAAGAAAACCCAGGGCGATGTGTGTTTTATATTTCGGCACCAGGGTATGCGGGACACGAAGGCGACGGAATTGATCGCGCCCTGATGGCATTGCTGCCGCTGATGGAAAACCGTGCGAAGGAATTAAACAAAAAAACTACGAATTCTGACAACACGAAGGAAGATTCGGTGATGTTTGCCAGCGTGCCGGAAAATTTAACTCCGCGATTACCTTGTGGTGAGGAAACTGCCACTCTTCCTAAGGTTAACCTGTTGGGCCTGACGGCCAGCGATCCGTACAGTATTAACGATTTAAAGTATCTGCGCCAAATTTTTGCGGGAAGGCTGGAAATTGTTTGCGCGCTTCAGCAGTGTTCAGTAGAAGAAATCTCCCGTATGGGACAGGTCGACTTAAATATCGTCTTCGGGCGCGGCAGAAAACTGGCAGAGCAGATGCAAAAGCAGTTTGATGTTCCATATATTTGCTGTGATTACCCTTACGGAATACAGGGCATGATTCATTTTCTTGAACAGATGGAAACAATTCTGGCTGTAGATTTTTCGGATATTAAAAAGCAGATAACGGTCCGTGCAGATATTCTGGTTAAGAATAGCGCGATGTATCTGACTACGCTGTATCAGCTAACGGCAGCCTTAGTAGGCGATAGCGCACATCTGTCCGGCATGCAGCGCTTCCTTCAGGATGAACTGGGAATGGAAGTGATGATTGAAATGGATGTGGATATTGAAGACCAGAACCGGTTGGAAAAGGAATTGGAGAATTCGCGTGCAGTACTGTTGATGGGATCTTCGTATCAGGCAGAGCTGGCCGACAGGCTTTCCCAGCCGCTGGTGCGGTATATTTATCCTGTGGTGGATGAAGTCTGCCTGACGGAACAGCCAATTATTGGGGAAGAAGGAACCGCATACCTGATTCAGCAGATTGTAAACGCTTCAATGAGAATTCGGTATAAAACAGATGGTGTATTTCATGAACTGCGTAAAATGACCAGTAACTCGTAACTTGAAAGTTAACGTGACAAAGATTATAATCGTAAATGGAGACAAGATAAAGAAATAATAACCTTGAGGAAGAAAACATGAACTCTTCTACGGAAATTTCACTGCATCCTTGTTTTGCTGAAAGGGCAAATCAATATGCCCGCATCCATCTGCCTGTTGCGCCTGTCTGCAATATTCAATGCCGTTACTGTCTTCGCAAGTACTGTTGTGCTAATGAATGCAGACCGGGAGTTACTGCAAGGGTGTTGACGCCACAGGAAGCACTGGCGTGGTACACTTGTCAGAAAACAATAACCCCGGATATTACGGTTGCCGGAATCGCTGGTCCAGGAGATGCACTGGCTAATTGGTCAGTTACAAAGGAAACCCTGCGGCTTATACGGAAACTTGATCCGTCTGTTTTTTTTTGTCTTTCCACAAATGGACTGCTGTTGCCGGAGTATGTGCAGGATATGACAGATGCAGGTGTGAAGTTTTTAACGGTGACTGTGAATTGCACGGATCCTGAGACAGGCGTTCAAATCTATTCGTTTGTCAATTATAACGGAACCATTTACAGAGGGAAAGAAGCGGCTGAACTGCTTTTCCGTCAACAGATAACAGGTATAAAGATGGCAAAGCGGGAGGGTATTTTTGTGAAGATAAACAGTGTCGTCATTGAAGGAGTCAATGATACGCAGATTAAATCGGTTGCAAAACTGGCTGGACAACTGAAATGTGATGTCATGAATATAATTCCTTTGTTGCCGGTGCCGGGCAGTGAGCTGGGAAATAAAAGACCTCCTTCCTGTGAACGGAACGGTTGGATGAATTGCGCAGACTTTGCGGAAAAGATATTCGTCAGATGAAACACTGTAACCGTTGTCGGGCTGATGCAGTGGGCAGGTTGAAGTAAGTTTTATATAACGGTCCTTGCCAGGCTGCAGCCATTAGCCTTGACGGGAAAAAAGATGGGATTTTTCATAAACTGTTTTGCCGGAATAAATTGTAACATGAAGGCGGTCAGCATGATCCGGGTAACTTTAATGGACTTCCTTATTTAAGATTCGTTATATCATCTTCGGGAAATGCTTCTTCAGCCACAGGAACAAAACAGGTATTACGAACAATGTGAAAACAGTCGATGTAATCATGCCCCCGATGATGACCCACGCCATGCTGATACGGGTCTCGGAACCTTCCGAAAGGCTCAGGGCTGTCGGCAGCATGCCTGCTACCATGGTAATAGCGGTCATGAAGATGGGTTTCAGTCTCACCTTGCCGGCTTCTACAACTGCTTCCAGAGGAGCAATACCTTCATGAATACGGGTGAGGGTATAGTCCAGCAGCAGGGTGCCGTTTTTGGCAACCAGGCCATCCATCACAAGAATACCGATCAGGGAATACAGGTTGATGGTATTATTGGTGAACAGCAGGAAAAAGATAGAGCCGATGATGCCCAAAGGAAGCGAGAACATCCGGATAAAAGGAGTGAATACGGATTCATACAAAACCGCCAGAAGCAGATATATCAATAAAAGAGACATGGTCAGCGCCAGGATCATTTCCTTAAAAGAAGTGTTCATGGTAGCGGTCTGACCGGAGAATTCATAGTAGCGGCAGCGTAAGTTGGCCGCTTTTATTTTTTGTTCCAAATCCTGCTTTACTTCATTCAGGGGGCGGTCTGTCAGGTTGGCCTGCACATTGATGAATCGTTCCTTGTTGAGCCGCCGGATGGTGGTGGGACCTACGGTCTCTTTGATTTCTGCAATATCTCCCAGAAATACGCTGCCGGTTCTTGCGGGAACGGGAATAGATTTCAGTTCGTCCGTCTGGAACCCTTCACCCCCGGCAAAGCGCACGTTAATTTCCGTATCTTTGCCGTGGTTATTCTCATCGTTGGCCAGCACGCCGGCCCGCTGCCCGGTAATGGCAGAGGCAAAGGAACGTAGCACCTGGTTCAGGGAAGTGCCGTAATATTCCAGTTTATCCCGGTCGACTACGACCTTAAATTCAGGATTACCTTCCACATAGGAGTTCTTGACATCTTTTACGCCGCGGGTTTCTTTAAAAATCTGTTCAACCCTGGCAGATTCTTCGGCCAGCAGTTCCATGCTGGCCCCTTTCAGTTCGAGCTGCAGGGGAGAGCGGACCAGGTTGCGCCCGCCGGAAACCCCGGCCACCGATGACTGAATCACGTTCACCCGGGCGGAAGTGCCGGCGCCCAGATTGCGTCTGGCAAAGGTACGGATTTCTTCGGCAATGGCCCACACACTGCGGGAACGCTCGTTTTTATTGCATAAGGTAATGGAAATCCTGCCGCTGCGCTCCATAGTAGTTACATAGGACGTATGGTGCCTGATCTCCGGGATGGTGCGCAGATAATCATCAAAGAGCAGCAATACTTCATTGGTCTTTTGGGCGTTGGAACCGATAGGCAGTTCCACACTGACCTGTAAAGCGCTTTCATCTGTTTTCGGCATGTATTCCGCGCCTACAATGCCAAGGGGAATTAGCAGTAAACTGACAATGAACAGGGCGACGATGCCTGTCAGCAGTTTTTTGGGATGCTGCAGGCAGTTTCGCAGCAATCCTTCATAACGACGGATGGTATTCCGTTCCAGTCGGTCAAAAAAATCCCAGACTTTTCCCTGCGGTTCTTCCAGCCCGCCGTCATACAGTTTCGAGGCCATCATGGGAGTCAGTGTGAAGGAAACCAGTAGCGACATCAGCGTGGCGAACACAATGGTGAGGCCGAATTGGCGGAACAGCTGGCCTGTAGCGCTTTGCAGGAAAGCGATGGGTAGAAATACCACCACGTCGCACAGGGTCATGGCAATGGCTGCCATACTGATCTGCATGCGCCCCTGTTCCGCGGCGTCTTTGGCGTTATACCCGTTTTGCAGGAAACGGTGGATATTCTCCAGCACAACGATGGAGTCGTCCACCAGGATGCCGATACAGGTTGACATGCCCATTAGGGACATCATATTAAAAGTGAAGCCTGCCATGTACATCAAAAAGAAGGTAGCGATCAGGGACGTGGGAATGGCGATCATGACGGCAGCGGAAGAACGCCAGCCCCGCAGGAAGAAGTACAGGACCAGTCCGGTAGTGAACAGGCCTTCCAGTAACGTCTGCAGTGTATTGCGGAGAGAATTTTTAACGAAGGTCGCCTGATTATACACCAGGGTAAAGGTGTAATCGGGATAACTCTTGCGCAGTTCTTCCAGTTTTTTTAATACGTTGTCTGCCGTTTCCACAATGTTGCTTCCGCTGGATTTATACACTTCCATGGATACGGCGTCATTGCCATCCATACGGGCATAGCGGGAATTGCGTTTGGCCCTGGCCTGTACATCGGCTACATCCCGCAGCAGGAAAAATTGGCCGTTTTTGGGGATGGCAATGCGCTCGATGTCGCCGGCGGTCTTGTATTGGGAATCCAGACGGACGGAAATCTGGCGGTTTTCAGAATACACCGAACCTGCTGAGACCATGGCATTTTCGTTGCGGATCGCGTCGGTTATATCTTTTAAAGTTAGGTTATAGTAGTTTAACTGGTCTTGGTTCACCAGTACCGCGATTTCCTTTTCCGCGCCGCCGGTTACGGAAACATCAGCCACGCCCTCTGCCTGCTGCAGCTTTTCCTTAAAGGTGTTTTCTGCTATAGCGTGCAGGTCCGCGGCATCCTGTTTGCCGGTAACCGCAATTTCAATGACAGGGTATTCTTCTGCCGAACGTTTCAGTACGACCGGCTCGTCAATATCAGCGGGCAGGGAACTGCGGATCCGGTTCAGCCGTTTTGTCGCTTCCACGGACATCAGGTCGGGATCCTGGTTTTGGGAAAGCTCAACAAACACTTCGCAGCGGCCCGTCATACTGACCGAACGGATTTCTTTTACCCCTTCCAGGGTGGAGATAACGTCTTCTATCGGTTTTGTCAGCTGTTGCTCCACCGATTCCGTACTGGCGCCGGGATATTGCACGACGCAGCTGATATACGGCGAATCGACATCCGGAAGCAGTTCCACGCCGATGTGGGAATAACTGAAAAGGCCCAGCACGGTGATCAGCATAAAGATCATGGAAATGCCGATAGGGCGCTGGATGGAAAATTTGGTTATATTCATTTTTCTTCACCCTTTTTGCCCAGATCGGAAACCTCCATGCCATCATGCAGCCGGGAAATATTATCGATGATGACCTTGTCTCCTTCTTTTAATCCGGCGATAATCTCTACTTCCTCCGTATTGCGGATGCCGGATTGGATTGTTGTGCGGCGGACCTTTTTGTCATCGCCCAGCACAAAGGCATATAGTTTTCCGTTTAACTCCAGCACAGCGCTGCGGTTGATATACAAAGCCCTGTCCTTTTGCAGAAAGCGCAGGGAACCCCGGGCAAACATGCCGGATTTAAGCTGTCCGTCTGTTTTGACAAGGGAAATGCGTACCATATAGTTTTTGTTTTCCCGGTTTTTATCCGGGCTCACAAAGGTTATCTTACCGTCATATTTTTTGCCCACGGATTCCACAAAGACAGAAACCGTTGCGCCGGGCTGCAAAAGGGCGGCGTCAAACTCTGATACATAACAGTCCAGATTCAGGCTGCTGTTATCTAAGATCGTAAACAGGTGAGAGCCAGCCTGTGCGTAACTGCCTGCTTCCGCGTTGCGGAAGGTGATGACTCCGTCCCGCGGGGCGCGGATGGTCATGTCATCCCGCTGGTTTTCCAGCAACAACATGGAGTTGCGGCGCTGTTCTGCGCGTTCCGCGCGCTCTGCCACATAGGCCGGTCTGCCGTCATACAGCTTCTGGTTTGTCAGGGAATCCAGATTGGCCTTGGCGCTGAGCATCTGCTGTTCTGCCTCATCCAGCGCCAGTTTGGACACGGCGCCCCGTTTATACAGTTCCTTATAGCGGTCGAAGTTCGTCTTTTTCAGATTGTAATCACTCTTGTATTTATCGTAATTGGACTGATAGGTTGCGTCATACCGTTCCGTGTAGGCGTCATAGGATTTATACTCTGCTTCTGCCCGGTTGACCTGGATGTTGATATCCTTCAGATCCTGCTGGGCCAGCACGTCACCGGCAGAAACCCTGTCGCCCAAATCTTTACGTACTTCCAGGATCATGCCTGCGTATTTGTTGACAACGTTGATTTTGGCCGCAGCGTTGACCTGACCGAAAAGGGTTACCGTTTTATACATTGGCTCTGCAGCCAACGTCTTGGTATGGACTTCAATGGCAACGGGTTTTCGGTCGGCAGAATCGGAATGTTTTTGTAAGCCGCGGATGCCGGAAAAGAGAAGGAGGCCTAGCACTGCGACGCAAAGAAAAGCCAGGAGTTTATTGTTCTGCAAGTACCAACGCAGATTGGAAAACTGTTTTTTTATTTGCAGTAAACCGCTTTTACTGTATTGCATAAGTTTTTTAAAGAAGTTTAAAAAGTCGTCCATGGCAGTCTCCGTAACAAGAACGTAGTAATGATCGTTTCACAACGCCCGCAAAAAATATAATTATAATCTATTTTGGAGGAATGAGTCCGCTTCAACACCGAAAAGGTTTAGGTCTCACAGCAATTTGATTAACGGGGAGCAACATTAAGAAATAAGAAGTCCAAGAACATGTCTGAGCTCCCTAATGACAACGGAAATTTCAAATATTGAATTGACCTTTCCGGAACAAATAAAAATTAGAATTTATTATTAACAACAAATATTATTATTATTAACATTTATGAATTATATCATTTTTTTCGTATTTTTAAAAGGGCAGGCAGGGCTTCCGCATGTTGATTTTCGTCAAAAGATGATATAAAACACTATTTATTATCACTCTGATTTTTTTGACGGTTTCGTTCGTATACTGAAATTTTACGATGGTTTAGCATAATTTTCGATTTCTTAAAAAAGGTGGATGCGCAGTAATCCGGCGCATTGTAATCAAAGATATTAAAAAATCCTTTGTAAAACTGTGAAATAAATTTGACAAGTCGGAAATTTTGTAGTTAAATAGTACAGAGTATTATTAAATATCAATATTAATTGATTTAATTAATCATTATCGCTATTGCATATGGAGGATCGTGTTGAAGAAAATCGCGTTGTTATTATTGGCGTGCCTTTTGCTGACACTTCAGACTTCTGTTCTGGCTGCCCGCAGGCAGGTGGAGGAAGTGCCGGAGAATCCCATGGACTGGAGCATCAGTTCTTCGCCGGAACTGAGTGAAAAAGAAAAAGAAGAGGCCCGGTGGTCGTGATCCTGGAAAACGATCTGGGGATTTATGCCTATGACATGGCCACGTTAGGTTATGTATCGGATAAAAAAGGAACGGTTGATACGAACCTGGTGGGCGCTACGGTAAAAACGCTGTTTACCGACAAGAAGATGGTAAAGAATCTGCAGGCGCAGTACGAACCGAAGCTGAAAGCGAAGGAAAAGGTACAGTACTGCCTGCTGGATATGCAGTTTAACATGCCGGAGAAAACCTACACGGTTACGGAGATGCGGGTATTTACCAATAAAAACCGCATCATAGATAAAACCGGCTTCGTGCCGGTTCCGGAAAAATCATTCGCGGAAGCCATGTATGAAATCTGTCAGCAGTTCGTGGCGGAGGTTGAGGCCCAAGGAGGGGAGAAAGCAGGCAATAGTTTGTTAAGCAGACAATGACTGTTCGGAGTGTAATAACCGAATGGATATACACTATCTATTGTTATTTGAAGATTGAAGAAAATCATATTTATTAAAACATTGCGTATTTAAATATTTTATAGAAATTTTCTCAAAGGAAGTTTTAAATTGAATGCAAAAAACCAGATTAAAATCTTGAAAAGAGTATTTTCTGTTTTAGTCTTTTGTTGCGTGTTTACTATATCTGCTTCTGCGCATACCCTTTGGGTAAACTGTACAGACTATGTTCCGAACTATTTGCCCGGTTCCGGCGCAAAGACAAAAATATATATTGGCTGGGGGCACCATTTCCCGGTTGATAGTTTTGTAAAAGCTGAAGATTTTACAGATATTGATATTTTGGAACCATCGGGAAAACACGAACGCGTTTCTCTTGAAACAACCGGTTTTGCGGCTAAACAGCTTTCCCTTAAAGAAGAAGGGCTGTATGTAATTGCTGTTACCCGGAAGGATGCGTATAACACATCTTATAGAGAAAACGGAAAGGTAGTTTTGACTAAAGGGACTAAAGAAGGACGAAAGGATGTTGTGAGCAGTACCTACTCACAGCAGTTCGCTAAGTCGTTGGTTTTATCCGGCAATGGAAACGCGAATAACCTGTCCCATGCCTTCGGCCACAAACTTGAAATTATCCCCCTTACCAATCCTTATGCAATTACAAATAACCGGGGCGGCGAAATGATTCTTAAAGTTTTGTTTAACGGAAAACCAGTGCAGCATAAGAAAGTGTATGCCATGTATGAAGGCTATTCAAACGATGATGCGGCATCCTGTACGGTATCGACAGACGAAAAAGGAATCGCAAGGCTGCGAATCGATCACTGGGGAGTGTGGGTAGTGAAAACAAAACTGGAGTTACCTGCTTCTGAAGCGATGAAAGAGAAAGTGAATCAAGAAAATTATTTTGCTTCTCTCACGTTCAGCGTGCCGTGATTTACAAAAACAGATAAACTGATTTAAATCCTGATGTGTATAAGTCAATAGATTATCGGGATATATTTTATAGATTTCACTCACGATTCGTTTATTTTGATTGCAGGTGCAGTACTGCGGGACCATGAAAGACTGGCTGCGGGAAGCACTTTCAATATAGTGTATTTCTAATTTTAATTTTTTCGAAAGGAGTTTTCTCATGAAAACAAAAATGTCTAAGAGTATGCTGATGACCGCTTTAATTTGTGGCACGATTGTGCCCGTACTTTGTGGAGCCACAAGTGCATATGCAGAGGAAGAAAAATCGGAAACGCTGAGTTCTTTTGAACTGAACCCTATGGTCATTACAGCAACTCGTACAGAAAAAAGAGATGTGGATATTCCGGCTTCAACGGAAATATTAACCCATGAACAAATTGTTGAACGTGGCGCTACCAACGCCATGGATGCACTGACTTACGTGAATGGTGTTGAAATTAACCGCTATTTTCCCGGCGGCGCTGCAATGACCACCATGACTTCTGATATTAATATCCGTGGTTACGGTGAAGGTACCCTTGTTATGGTAAATGGAAATCCTATCAACTTGAACAGCACTTATAATATCGATGCAATTCCCACTGAATCCATTGAACGAATTGAAGTTGTCAAGGGAGGATCTTCTGTTTTATACGGATCGGAAGCTATGGGCGGTGTTGTGAACATTATCACAAAAAAGAAAGGCAGTAACTTTTTAAGTGCGGGGATTGGTAATCGTGGGCATAGAAAATTTAATGTTGGAGTTGGAAATGATAAGTTCCATGTAAATTATGATATTACACGCTGGGGCAGGATAAACCATATCAATGATAGTGCGAAACCGGCCACCAAATCTACAGATTATTATTTTAGCCATGACAGAAGCACCAAAGAAAATATTGGCGTTGGATACAACATTGATGATAATTTAAGCGTAAGCTATAACCATTACGAATCCAAGGTTAAATACAGCAGATATTATATTATGAATGATGAATACTCTCAGTGGCGGGATACCTACACCAAAGAAGATCTGGCACAGCTAAATTATGATAAAGATGATTTTAAAATTCATGTCTTTTGGAACAAAAATAAGATAAATTATTTTGGCGAAGGAAAAAGCAAGGCTGGTGGCCCATGGTCTAAAAATGAACCCACCAGGCGGGAAAACACTGCCTTCGGAACAGATATACAAAAGGATTTCAAATTTGGCCAAAAAACATTGTTGACGGTAGGTGCTGACTATAAATATGAAAAGTTGGATCAGGTGCTTTCATCCGGCAAACCCGGGGATGGACCCAAAACTAGAAATACATATGCCATCTATGCTCAAATAGATCAGAAAATTACTGACAGGGATACCCTTATTGTAGGCGGCCGAGGCACATGGACCAGAGGGAGTTGGAATGACAATGACTATCATAATTTCAGTGCTTCCGGCCAGTATCTGCATAAATTTGATGAAAACCAGAGCATATACATAAAAGCAGCTTCTTCATTTATTATGCCTACATTTTCTCAAATGTCTCCTTCGGGCTCACTCGGAGGGGTTGATAATCCTGATTTGAAACCGCAGCGCGGATTAAATTATGAATTGGGATATAAGGCTGTCAAAGGAAATCATACATATCGGGCTGCATTGTTCCATACTAAGGTAAAAGATAATATTACTGCGAATGTAATAGGCCGGGACGAACAGGGAAGTGTAATTTACCAGTATACCAACAAAGATTTTAAAAATACGGGGTTTGAGGCTGGTATGGATGTCAAGGCTTCTGAAAAGTTCAGTTACAATTTCGGCTTCACAATCCAAAATCCGAAGAATTATGATTCAAAATATGAAGATTTTGGGTGGAGACGTAAATTTGGCAAATACCAGATTAAAGGCGGTGTGAGTTATAAATTGAATAAATTCCGTGCCGCACTGACAGGTTCTTATATCGGAGACCGGTATACGTGCCCGTCCTCATCCGAGGGGTATGAAATCAAACCATATTTTATGACAACCTTTACTGCCGGGTATAATCCGGATAAAAACAGTGAAATCAGCTTAATCGTAGACAATATTCTTAACAGGCATGATAATGTGTCTAATACCATGAGTAACGGTGGTGGATATTATTATACACCTATTAACTTCCTGTTAAGTTACACCTACAAGTTCTGATTCCACAAATTAAAGAGTTTGGGTTTCTGTCCAAATAGCAAGAAGAATAGAAATACATACGACCCAGAGTTTAATTTCAACAAGATTTTTTACAGGACTCTAACAAAACAACTTTTTTGTGTTGAATTTTACTCAATCCTTATTGCGTCATAAAGCGGGGTTACAGATTATTATTAAAAAATAGTCTATAACCCCGTTGCCTGTTTTACGCACGATTAAAACACTATTTATTGTCACTCTTTCTTAAAAAAGGTGGATGCGCAGTAATCCGGCGCATTGTAATCAAAGATATTAAAAAATCAGGTGATACCTTTGTAAAACTGTGAAATAAATTTGACAAGTCGGAAATTTTGTAGTTAAATAGTACAGAGTATTATTAAATATCAATATTAATTGATTTAATTAATCA
>CAJOKZ010000054.1 GCA_905235335.1 uncultured Succiniclasticum sp. | reverse complement strand
GAGAGGTTATTTTTCTGGTCGGAGCGGCAGGATTTGAACCTGCGACCCTCTGCTCCCAAGGCAGATGCGCTACCAAACTGCGCTACGCCCCGACATGTTTAGTAAAGCACTGCTATTATATATGAAGTTACGTCCAGTTGTCAAAAATTATTTGAAGTAACGGTCCAGCAGGCCTTTGAACGCTTTGCCGTGACGCGCTTCGTCGCGGGCCATCTCATGAACGGTGTCATGGATCGCATCCAGGTTCAGGGCTTTCGCGCGTTTTGCCAGGTCGGTCTTGCCGGCGGTGGCGCCATTTTCAGCTTCTACGCGCATTTCCAGATTCTTTTTGGTGCTGTCGGTGATCACTTCGCCCAGCAGTTCCGCGAATTTGGCCGCATGTTCGGCTTCTTCGTAAGCAGCTTTTTCCCAATAGAGCCCGATTTCCGGATAGCCTTCCCGGAACGCGACGCGGGCCATGGCCAGGTACATGCCGACTTCGCAGCACTCGCCGTTAAAGTTATTGCGCAGATCTGCCTTGATATCTTCGGGAACATCCGCGGCGACACCTACCACGTGTTCGGAAGCCCAGGTCATTTCGCCGCCTTGTTCAATAAATTTAGAAGCGGGGGCGTTGCACTGGGGGCATCTGGCCGGTGCTTCGGCGCCTTCATAAACATAACCGCAGACCGAGCAAACAAATTTTTTCATAATGATACCTCCATTTAATTTAATATCTGATAGTTCTATATTGGTACGGTCATTACCGTTCCTCTTCATAAAAAGTATATCATCCGCCATACTTTATGTCAACGTAAGGGAATCGTTCCGAAAGGTGAAATTCGTTATGGGCAAATTCCTTAAAAAGGCTTGTCAAAAGAGGATAAAAACGTTAATATTACAATGAATATTTGTTTCTTTAAATAAATATTTTTGACAGGCGTAAAAAAACAAAGCGGCGGCATGGGGTTCGCCGGAAACGGTATAAGCGGTTACGAACGTTGTGATGGGCGGGAAAGAAAACGAACCGTCGATTCCTTACGGTAGAAGTCAGGGACAGAGCGTGAAATTATTTGAATTTTTATTTGGCAAAAAAAAGCATACGGAAGTTTCCGAACCGGCGGTCTCTGAAGAAGCCCTGGCGGCAGCGATGGAAGAGGACAACGCCCTGCTGAACGGAGACGGTTCTGCCGGACCGGCCGCGACGGAGACTGGCAGCGGGGATTTACCTTCTGCGATCGCCGCAGGAACTGCGCCCATTCTTCAAGCCGAACTGGCCCCGACGGACACAAACAGCGGGGAAGCCGGCACGGAAACGGAAAAGGCGCCCCGGAAAAACGACAACCGGTTTTTGAAGGGGACGCTGATCTTAACGGTATCCAGCATCGTGGTCAAGGTCATCGGTGCGCTGAACTGGATCCTTTTGAGCCGCGTGCTGGGCGGGGAAGGCATCGGCCTGTATCAGATGGGATTCCCGATTTACCTGATGGCAATCACGGTTTCCTCCGCGGGAATTCCCGTGGCGATCTCCATCATTACGGCGGAAAAAGTAGCCCGGAACGATTTCCGGGGCGCGGAACGGGTGTTCTTTGTGACGTTGCGGCTGCTGTTTGCGACGGGGCTGCTGTTTTCCATGGCGTTGTTCTTCGGCGCCCAGAAACTGATTGACTGGCATTTCATACGGGATGCCCGGGCCTATTATTCCATCATCGCGCTGGCGCCGGCGGTCTTTTTCGTGACATTCCTCGCCAGCTTCAGGGGCTACCTGCAGGGCTGGCAGATCATGACGCCCACGGCATGTTCAGAAATCACGGAACAGCTGGTGCGGGTCTGCACCATGTTGTTTTTTGCATCGTATTTTATGCCCTACGGTCTGGCGGCAGCGGCCGGCGGGGCCAGCATGGGCGCCGGGGCAGGTGCGTTCTGCGCGCTGCTGGTGCTGGTGTTCTTTTACCGCAGGCTCAAGAAAAATCTGCAGGCGAAACGTGCGCAGCAGGATTTATATGCGGAACCGGAAACTTCTTCCGCGATTATCGGGCGGCTGCTGAAGCTGGCATTGCCGGTGTCTCTTACCAGCCTGATGCTGCCGGTGGTGGCGAACCTGGATCTGCTGATCGTGCCCCAGCGTCTGGAAGTGGCAGGATTCGACGTGCGCCATTCCACGGAGCTGTTCGGTTATCTCACCGGTATGGCCGTGCCGCTGGTCAACCTGTCAACCATATTTACTGCCGCGATGGCGATTAGCCTGGTTCCGGCAATTTCGGAAGCGCGGGCGATGGGGCAGCAGGAAAATATCCGGCATAAGACCGGGGTTGCGTTCCGCGTGGCCATGATTGTGACGTTCCCCTGTTTTGTGGGACTGCTGTGCCTGGCGGAAAAGGTGGCCGGCCTGATCTACAACGCGCCGGGCGCTGCGCCGGCGATCCAGGCCATGAGCATCGGTATCGTGCTGTTGGGAATGCATCAGGTCAGCACGGCTGTTTTGCAGGGTATGGGACGCACCAGCATCCCGGTCATCAACATGATCGTGGCATGTGTTGTCAAGGTCTGTCTCAACTGGACGCTGACCGCGGTTCCTTGGCTGGGCATCAAGGGATCCGCCATGGCGACGGTGGCGGATTTTGGCGTGGCGGCCCTGATTAACATGTATTTTATTTATAAACTGACGGGGTATACCATGTCGGTCTCCGGCATAGCGAAACCGCTGGCCGCGGCGTGCCTCATGGGCGCGGTGGCCCAGGGGCTCCTGTTTGCCGGTTCGGGGCTGGGCGGCTGGGTCGTCCTGCTGTGCATGGCTGTGCTTCCCGTGGTATATGCTGTCGCGCTGACGGCCATCGGCGGCCTGACGAAAGAGGACTTGGAGAGCCTTCCCTATTTGGGCAGGCGCGTGCTTCTTATCGGGCAGCGGTTTGGATTCTTTAAATAAGCGTGGAAGGCGGAACGGAGATTTATGGAAGAAAAAACGAGCAAGGAAACCGGGAACCGCGGGGATCATTTTTTGCGGGAAAAGACCGAAGAACCGCAGGTGATACTGTCCCTTCCCAGGAAAAACGGTGAACCGAAAATTTTTTCCCTGTCCTGGGGTAAAGCAGCGAAGCTGGCGGGGCTCTGTGTCTTGGTATTGGTATGTTTGGCCGGGGCGGCCGGGTTTTATGGCTGGCAGTATCATCATAATAAGATCGACAGGACTGCCTATCAGGAATATATGGCGCATAAAGCGGAGCAGGAAGCGAAGCTGCAGTCCCTGTTGGACGACAACGAAAAGATGCTGCGTGACATGAGCGAGATCCACACGCTGGAGACAAAACTCCGCCGGGCTGTCATCCAAAGCGGCGGGGATAAGGAATTTACCAGCAGCATCGACGCCATAGGCGTGACGGGGGGCGTAAAGCCGACCGACCCTGCGTATACCGGAAAGGGCGGGCCCGGCGGAGTGGACATCAGCATGCTGGATGTGGCGGCGGCGCAGAACAAGAACCTGACGGCCCAGATCGACCGGCAGAAGAAGAACATGCATGAGCTGCTGACCGTGATTGAAGGGCGTCATAACCGTCTTTCGATCCTGCCGGATTTGTGGCCTACGGACGGCGGTGTCATCAGCTCGCCTTACGGCGGGCGTACGGGCCCTATCAACGGCGGCTTTGACTGGCATCCCGGACTGGATATTGCGGTGGATATCGGGACGCCGGTGTATGCGGCGGCCATGGGCACCGTGGATAAGGCCGGGTGGAACGGAGGCTACGGCCAGTATGTCCGCATTCGCCACGGCAACGGATATGAAAGCGCCTACGGTCACATGAGTGGCATCGCCGTTTCGCCCGGGCAGCAGGTGCGCAAGGGCGAGATTATCGGCTTTGTGGGCAGCACCGGATACAGCACCGGTCCCCATCTGCATTTTGAGGTCTTTGTGGACGGGGAGAATGTGGATCCCTGGTACATGTTGAAAAAGAACCGTTAAACCGGCGGTTCCTTGGATTAATTAATGACTGAATACAGAGAATCTCCGGGCTATGCGGAATTGCTTCTGGGGCCCGGAGATTTTTTCGGTCAAACCGTTAACGCTTTCAAAAAACCGGTTGACGCAAACCGAAAGGTAAACTATAATAATGTCAACGTTAACAATTACAATGGTTAACGAAAAATGAAAACTACACGAAAAGAGGCGTCAAAGAAATGACCATCAAAGAGCTGGCCGATAAAATTATCAATGAAGGATATCGCATTACGCGGGAAAATATCGACAAGGAGCTGCTGCTTACGGCAGATCTGGAAGAGATGCTGGACTGTGCGGGCCGGATCCAGAAACGGTACTGCGGAAACCTGGTTGATTTTTGTTCCATCATCAATGGCCGCAGCGGACGCTGCGGTGAAAACTGCAAGTACTGTGCCCAGGCTGCCTGCAACCACACCGGGATTGAAGAATATGATTTTCTTCCGAAAGAAAAAATTTTTGCGGCGGCAAAGGCCAATCAGGATGCCGGCGTAAACCGGTTCGCCATCGTGACGGCGGGCCGCGCGTTAAAGGGAAAGGATTTTGAAAAGGCGCTTGAGGCGTATAAGGAGATGCATGAAAAACTGAAGATCGAACTGTGTACGTCCATGGGTTTCATCGACGCGGAACAGTTCCGGCGCCTGAAGGAAGTGGGCGTCACCAGCTATCATCACAATATTGAAACATCCCGCCGCAATTTTCCGAATATCTGCACCACCCACACCTTCGAGGACAAGATCCGTACTATCAAAATTGCGCAGGAGGCTGGTATGTGCGTATGTTCCGGCGGCATCATCGGCATGGGTGAGGACTGGGACGACCGGTTTGACATGGCGCTGACCCTGGCGGAACTGGGCATCGAATCTATCCCCATCAATGCGCTGATGCCCATCAAAGGCACGCCGCTGCAGGATATGCCGCAGATTCCTGCGGAAGAAGTGATGCGTACTATTGCGTTCTTCCGTTTTATCAATCCTACGGCTAACATCCGTCTGGCAGCAGGCCGCGGCATCCTTCCCGGATCCGGGTCGACTGTCATGGGGCGGGGCGCATCTGCCAGCATCACCGGCAATATGCTGACCACGGCCGGCGCCGCCACGATTTCCAGCGATATGCAGATGCTGAAAGATTTGGGGCTGACCAATAAAGAGGAAGAGGCAGTATTCCCGAAAGAACTGGTGGAGGAATACCGGGCGTCTCTGGAAAAAGCAAAAAAATCGTAAAATAATTCCGGATTGTAACGTTTTAAACGAAAATTTTACTTTACAAATCCGGAAAGAGGTATTAAAATACCACTGTAAGCAACAAAGAGGTTGAGGATCTTAAGATCCGGCCGTCTTTGTTGCTTTTTTATTTTCCGGGGCAGAGCTCCGGAACACAGTCTGGCAGCCGCGGGACTTCCCGGTCAAGGGGGGCGCGGGCGGTACAAAGAAGAGTCCGGCAACAGCGGACGCTTCTGTAAAAAGAGAGAGTACTGTCTGCGGGTATCGGGAAGTTGTTTCTGGAATGAAAGAATTCGTCGCAGGCGCAGTTCGACAAAAAAGCGCCGTCGTATATGCGGGGAAGGGCCGTGAGGGGCAGAATGCGGCTGCCCCCAGACTGCAGCCGAAGCCCGGTCTTGCTATTGGGATAACAGAAGGGGGAAAGCATTATGGTAAATGTTCCGAAATTATTTGGAAGCCTGACATTTAATGAACGTGTCATGAAGGACCGGTTGCCGGCCAAGACCTTCAAGACATTCCGCGCGATGGTGGAAAAGGGCCTGCCCCTGACCAGGGAGCTGGCCGATATGATGGCTTACGCCATGAAGGACTGGGCATTGGAAAACGGCTGCACGCATTTTACCCATTGGTTCCAGCCCATGACCGGCATTACGGCAGAAAAGCATGACAGCTTTATCGAACCCGCTGCGGACGGACGCGTCATCATGGATTTTTCTGGCAAGGATCTGATCCAGGGCGAGCCGGACGCTTCCAGTTTTCCTTCCGGCGGCCTGCGTGCCACTTTTGAAGCCCGCGGTTATACTGCATGGGATCCTACCAGCTATGCTTTCATTAAAGACAGCTGCCTGTATATTCCGACAGCATTCTGCTCCTACACGGGCGATATACTGGATAAAAAGACCCCGCTGCTGCGTTCCATCGCAGTGCTGGATAAGGCGGCAAAACGCGTGCTGGATATCCTGGGCATAGCTACGGAGAAGGTTATTACGAACCTGGGCCCGGAGCAGGAATATTTCCTGGTGGACAAGGCCATGTGGGAAAAACGGAAAGACCTGGTGTATACGGGACGCACCCTGTTTGGCGCCAAGCCGCCCAAAGGCCAGGAGATGGAAGACCATTATTTTGGCGTCATCAAACCCCGGGTCAAAGCGTTTATGGAAGAGCTGAACGAAGAATTATGGAAGCTGGGGATCCCTGCCAAGACGGAGCATAACGAAGTGGCACCCGCACAGCATGAACTGGCGCCGGTATACACCTCCGTAAACCTGGCCTGCGACTACAACCAGCTGACCATGGAATATATGAAACGCATTGCCCTGAAACACAATATGGTCTGCCTGCTTCACGAAAAACCCTTTGACGGGGTGAACGGAAGCGGCAAGCATAACAATTGGTCCCTTTCCACGGCGGAAGGCAGGAACCTGTTGGATCCGGGAGAGGACGCCTATCATAACAACCAGTTCCTGCTGTTCCTGGCGGCGATCCTGAAAGGGGTGGACGAATATCAGGACGTGCTGCGGGGCACCGTGGCAAGCGCAGGGAACGACCACAGGCTGGGCGCCAACGAAGCGCCACCTGCCATCGTCAGCATCTTTTTGGGTTCGGAACTCACCGGGGTGCTGGAAGCCATCGCGGAAGACAGGGAATACAAAGCCCATGGTCATATCCAGATGAAACTCAGCGGCAACACCATTGCCGCCGTAAGCAAAGACAACACCGACCGCAACCGTACATCACCCTTTGCATTTACCGGTAACAAATTTGAATTCCGCATGGTCGGGTCCCAGGCCAGCCTCGCCTGCACCAACACTTACCTGAATACCATTGTAACGGAAGAGCTGGAATGGATCGCGGATAAGTTGGAAGGCACTCCCGAAGCGGAATTGGACAAAGCGGTCAAGGCATTGGTCAAGGACGTGTATCTGGCCCACAGCCGGATCGTGTTCAACGGCAACGGCTATACGGATGAATGGGTAGAGGAAGCGAAAAAACGCGGACTGTCCAACAATAAATCCACGCCGGAAGCGTTGGCCTGCATGGGCGCCAAAAAGAACGTGGACCTGGTCGTGAAGCACGGGATCTTTACCAAAGCCGAAGTACTGTCGCGCTGCGAGATACAGTACGAGTTGTATAACAAAACGCTGAATATCGAGGCGCTCACCATGCTGGACATGCTGCACAAGGATCTGCTGCCGGCGGCGGAAACCTATTTGAAGGATCTGGCTGCTATGGCGGTGGATGTAAAATCCCTGGGCCTGAAACCCGACACGGTTTTCATTAAAAAGTTACAGGAAGCTGCCAGTGCCATGTACAAGGACGGGACAGCGCTGGAGAAAGAACTGCAGAAGGCAGAGCAGATCGAAGACCAGAAAAAAGCCGGTACCGCATACCTTACAAAGGTACTGCCTGCCATGGAAGCCCTGCGCAAGAGCGGCGATGCCGTGGAGGCTTTGCTGGGGCAAAAGTATCTGCCGTATCCCACCTATGGGGACTTGCTGTTCGGAATCAACTGTTGAGTACCGATGGAAGTCGGGTGGATTGCGGGGAGGGTCTGCCATCCAGCTAAAAAACAGACGGAGACAGCAAGCTTTTCCGGTTTTGATGCCGCGCAGTACATCCGTGCCTGCCGGTCCGTTTCGTACGCGCATGAATATGGTTTCATGCCAATAACAATCGGTTCTTACTGGTGAAAGCCAGTATGATATCTCCTTACATTCCTAAACTCCTTTGCAAACGGAACCCTGCCGGGAAGACGCAGCCTGGCAGGGTTTCGTTCTGTGGATTTAACGAACCGCAGGATAATTCGGTTGCATGCGTATTGGTTTCCAGAATTGACAAATAGTTATTCTCGTACTATGATGAAAAGGCATAGTCGCACTGTAAGTAAAAAGAATTTTATCGTAAGGGAGAACATTGAATGGACGGTCAGGCGCGGAAACCGAGCGGTTTCCCTGAATCGAAACTGCCAAGGGATCCTGAGACAGGATATTTTCTGGATATCCCCGGGAGGATCCGGGAGATTTATCAGAATAATTGTTTTATGACGGATTTTTTTAATATCCATATCGACGAGATCCATTGCGGAAGCGCACAGGTTAGCATGCATATTGAGCACGATAAGCATTCCAACCATCGCAATGTGGTGCATGGCGGGGCGCTGACCGCGCTGGCGGATTCTGTGCTGGGTGTCACAGGCGCGTCGGTTGGGGAGGCTGTGGTTACGGTCAGTTTTTCGATGGATTTCATCAGCAATGTAAGTTTTGATTGTACGGTGCGTATCGTCAGCCATATCAAACATCACGGCCGGACCACCATGGTAATTTTCGGCGAGATGTATGATGAGAAGGACCGCCTGCTTGCCACGATGCTGGCGACCATGGTGAATGTGGACAAGATTGAAGGGATTCCCCGCAAATGGTAAGGGAATCAGGGGTCCTGCAAAACTGCGTAAACGGGATGTAAAAATCGGCCGGCTGTGTCGTGATGTGCTCCCTTTACAGGAAACAGTGAAATGAAAAACACTGCATTCTGTGAAGGGAGTATTTTTATGTTTCATGGAATGTTTTGGCACCGTAGACTGTATATAAATATAGTAAATATAAAAAAATAAAGTACTTGTTTTTATCGCAAGTTACGGATATACTAGTGCATAACAGGAACGGTTTAACACTAATGTAGTAGTGCATTAGTTGTAAAATATAGAATAAACGAAAGAAGTACTACCTGTTTGAAACGATATCCGGAAAACAGAGAGGATAAAGATGAATGTAACCGAACAGAATTCCGCACAGCCGGTCAGTTTGCTGAACCTGCCCGGGATGGAATACACCGTTTCCCTTGTGAAAGGAAAGTACAAACTGCCGATCATCTGCTGTTTGATGTTGCATGGGCCGACGCGTTACAACGAGTTGAAGCGCCGGGTCGCGGCGGCAACCTACCGTTCCCTCAGCAATGCACTGAAAGAGATGGAAGAGGACGGGCTGGTGATCCGGCAGGAATATTACGAAATTCCCCCAAGGGTCGAATACAGCCTGTCGGACAGGGGCAAATCCCTGATTCCCGTATTACAGAGTCTCGGCGCCTGGGGAGGGCTCTACAGGCCTCCGGGAGAAGCCGGATCGGATTGACGGAAAACCATAGTCCGGGCATTTTGTCCGGCTGCCGGGACAGTGAAAAGATTATTACAATACTATACTTATAGATAGCTAATACAAACAAATATCGTACTTGTTTTAGGAATGACCGAATGCTATAATTCCTTCGAAGGCTGGAGTTTTATGCCTTGGAGGGTGTTTTATCGTCTGTTGATCTGTAGCGGGCATTGACAGGCGGGCAGGACCTCTCCCGCGACGCAGTGTTCCGCTGTCCGCGCATTTGTGATTGCCAAAGGAATAATTTCTGCAAGAAGAATAAGACACGCCGGCAATTACAACTTCTCCTACAGGTACGCTGTCCGGCTTACGGGCGGCGTACTGTAGCGGGGGGCGGGACAGGATGCTGTTGGTGCTGTTGTTCTTTAAAAATCAAACATCGTTATACAACCTCAAATTTAAGACGGTTTATGACGGCGTCTGTTTTATTTTTCTTCATAAAGCGTATATTTTGCAGGAAGATAAAGTTTTGCTGCTTGTTTATCTTCTGGCTTAATATAAATTTGAGAGGAGGAGAGTTTATGGCTCAATCCACAAAGTGTCTGATTCTTCTTGCAGTAATTGCCTTATTCTTCGTTACCGAAATTATTCCTCTGGCAGTTACCGCTATGGCTGGCTCTATCGCCTGCGGCTTGCTGGGATTC
>CAJOKZ010000053.1 GCA_905235335.1 uncultured Succiniclasticum sp. | reverse complement strand
GCAATTTCCGCAATGGCATCGATATCGGGGATATCGCTGTTGGGATTACCCAGCGTCTCCAGATAGATTCCTCTGGTGTTATCCCGGATGGCATTTTCCACTTCCTCCAGATTATGGGCATCGACAAACGTCGTCTCGATGCCATACTGGGGCAGCGTGTGAGCCAGCAGGTTAAAGCTTCCGCCGTAAATCGTCTTCTGTGCGACGATGTGCCCACCATTGGCAGCCAACGCCTGTACGGCATAGGTCACCGCCGCAGCGCCGGAGGCCAGAGCCAGTGCAGCGCTTCCGCCTTCCAGTGCAGCCAGCCGTTTTTCCAGCACGTCCTGCGTGGAATTGGTCAGGCGGCCGTAGATATTGCCCGCATCCCGCAGCCCAAACCGGTCTGCCGCATGCTGACTGTTATGGAATACATAAGACGTGGTCTGATAAATCGGGACAGCCCGGGAATCGGTTGCCGGATCGGCCTGTTCCTGTCCAACGTGCAACTGTAAAGTTTCAAATTTATAATTACTCATGATCATCTCTCCTATTCTTTCATAAATATTTTTTAATTAGAACGAAGGTCTTACTTTTTACTTGGGTTCCTGCTTAGCTTCCAAGGGGCTTTGTATCCGGGTTTGTTTTTATCCGGATTTTCGCTTTGTAACCAAGGTTCATTTTGTTTCAACGGTCTTCTGTCCTGCATCCGTAGGATACAGCAAAATCGTGCCATTTCTTCTTTCTTTAAAACCATCCCCTCATTTCAAAATTTCCGTTTGTCATAATCTTTTTTTACAGTGTGTCTTTAATCTTGCTGTATTGCGTCTTCTCACAGGTCTGTGGCATCCGCACTTTCCAGCTTCAACATCGACCCGTACGGGGTTCCCGCTTTTGCAGCGTTGTCAGATCATAGGGTGTTTCCTGATAGACCATGTTCAGCCAGTTACTGTAAAACAGGTGCGCGTAACTGCACCATTTGAACACAGGCTGCTGGGTGCTGTCATTGTCCGGATAGTAGTTTTCCGGCAATTCCGGATCCATCCCTTTTTTCTTGTCCCGGATGTATTCGGTTTCCAGCGTATTTCTGTCATACTCAAAATGCCCCAGCACAAAGATGCGCCGCATGTCTTCCGTACTACAGATATTGATGCCCCTTTCTACGGAACGGGAAAGGACCTGCAGATCAGGCTCGGCATCCGCTGCCTTATGATCAATATCCGTATGGCGGGACTGGGGGATAAAATACCGGTCGTCAAAACCCCGCAACAGGGGATGGTACTTTACTGTCAGCCCATAGGGATATATCCCGAACAACTTGGCGGGTAAAACATGCTTCGTGACCCCGTAGTGGTAATACAGCCCGGCTTGCGCCCCCCAACAGTAGTACAGGACCGAGAAGACGTGATCCTGAGCCCATTCAATATAGTCTGTCAGTTCCTGCCAGTACTCCACTTCTTCAAATTCAAAACATTCCACCGGGGCCCCTGTGATAATAAAGCCGTCATAATATTGATCCCTGATATCGGAAAACTCAAGATACGCTTTGTCCAGATAAGAATTATCCGTATGTGTAGTTTCCCTGGATACCGTCCGCGCAAAGTCCACTTCGATCTGCAGCGGGCTATTGCCTAACAGCCGCAGCAATTGCAATTCGGTGGGCTTTTTCAGAGGCATCAGGTTCAGGATCAGTATCTTCAGCGGGCGGATGTCCTGTGTCACGGCCCGCTGTTCCGTAATTGCGATGATCCCTTCCTGCAGCAGATTATCTACAGCAGACAAATGGTTTGTGATTTTTACCGGCATAAATGTGTTCCTCCCTATGGCTTGTGAATAAAAAAAGCCTCCGCCCCTAATGGGACGAAGGCATCGTGTTACCACCCATCTTCACCCGACGCTCACGCGTCAGGTCTCCTCGGGTACGCGGGAAATTTTCCGGTATACCGCGAGCAGCAAATGAAACAAACCAGCTTCTCGGGTACGCGGGAACAGTTCCTTGAATACCCCAGCACTGTAACGGGTGCACCCGGACGGTCTCAATTACTTCGACCAGCCAGCTCCAAGGCCATCTTCGGCAAAGTTTCCTGCGCTTTCTCGCACCATTATGAAAGCTCTCTGTGGCATTTTCCTCTGCGTACTCTTCTCTTCACAGCCAAATAGTTTATTAACTTGTGCTTAAAGATAGCAGAAGAGCAACCGTTTGTCAAACAAAATTTACTAATTTTTTGTAAAATCTGTTAAATCAGGATTAACTGTTACGTTTGTTACAAAAATCATCGTATTTCACTATGATTTATAGTAATTAAAAACACAATTCAAAAAAGTTTGTATGATGGTTTCCTACTCCACTTCGGAATACAGCGGGAACTGTCCGCACAAATCCAAGATCCGCTGCCTGCATACTCCGAGGACCGTTTCCTCATCCGGATGGCTGAGAACATCCGTCATTACCTGTCCGATCACACGCATATGTTCTTCCTTCATGCCCCGGGTCGTGAGGGCTGCTGTGCCAAGCCGGATGCCGCTCGTAACAAAGGGGCTTTCCGTTTCATTAGGAACCGTATTTTTATTGACGGTAATATGCACGGCATCCAGGATTTTCTCCGCCGCTTTTCCGGTGAGATGCTTATTGCGTACATCAATAAGAATCAGGTGGTTGTCACTGCCGCCGGAAACCAGGTTGAATCCGCCTTTCAGAAGCTCGTCAGACAAAGCGTGGCAGTTTTTGACGATCTGTTCCGCATAGACCTTGAACTCCGGCTGCAGCGCTTCCTTCAGGGCCACGGCCTTGGCGGCGATTACATGCATCAGCGGGCCTCCCTGCATCCCGGGGAATACAGCTTTATCAATGGCCTTCGCATATTTTTCCCTGCAGAGGATCAAACCACCGCGGGGACCTCTCAGCGTCTTATGCGTCGTGGTCGTCACCACATCTGCGTATGGTATCGGGCTGGGATGGAGTCCTGCCGCAACAAGCCCGGCAATATGGGCCATATCCACAAACAGATAGGCTCCCACTTCACTGGCGATTTCCGCAAACCGTTCAAAGTCAATGATCCGCGGATATGCGCTGGCTCCTGCCACAATCATCTTCGGCCTGTACTTCAGAGCCTGATTCCGCACTTCATCATAATCAATCAACTGTGACTCGCTGTTTACGCCATAGGAAACAAAATGATACAGCTTCCCGGATGCATTTACCGGACTTCCATGGGTCAGATGCCCGCCGTTGGACAAATCCATGCCCATCACGGTATCCCCGGGCTCCAGCAGTGCGAAATAAACGGCCATGTTGGCCTGGGCACCGGAATGGGGCTGAACATTTGCATGCTCTGCGCAAAACAGTGCTTTTGCGCGCTCAATCGCCAGACTTTCTGCAATATCTACGTATTGGCATCCACCGTAATAGCGATGGGCAGGATACCCTTCCGCATATTTGTTGGTCATGACGCTTCCCATGGCTTCCATCACGGCAACACTGGTATGGTTTTCCGAAGCGATCATCTCCAGATTATTTTGCTGGCGCTGTTTTTCCAGTTGGATCGCATCATAAATCTCTTTATCCGTTACTTTTAATTCTGTTTTTCCCAAAATCATAACTGAATGCCTCCATTTTTATCGTAAAATCCATGTGACTGACTTATTCACAGAACATAATTATAACAGATATTCCACTTTTGTAAAATGAAAACAGGTATGAAAACCAAAGAATTAAAAATTCCGCATACACAATTCTCCCAAGTCTTCTCCCTGCAGAACCTTTCTTTTGGGGAATCTGATACGGACGCTCTTTTCAAAAACACAGATTCATGTTATACTGAATTGTCACAAGAGTGATATGTCACCGCCAAAGCGGTGACGCGCTCCGTATGAATACGCGGAGCAATGATCCTCCCCTTTTTTTTATAACAAAACAGAAGCTATGAAGGCTTGTTGATTCCAGAAGGAGTCTGGCGTTCATGGCTTTAATTTTTTTTCAGGAAAGCAGGAAGGAAAAACAGAATGAAATTCAAAACACTTTTGTGCGTAATCGCATTGGCGGCCCTAACGGTTACCGGTTGCGGCGGCGGGGAAAAAAGAAACGATAGAGTCTTCAAGGTCGGAGTGCCCCACCTCATGTCAACCTATGATCATACGAAAGGCTATGACGGCTGGTCCACAACCCGCATCGGGGCAGGGGAAACCGTCGTCAGGTTTGATGCAGACGGCAAGATCATTCCCTGGATCGCTGATTTTAAGGACAATATCTTTACCGTAAAAGACGTGCGATTTTCCGATGGCAGCAAAGTCACCGCAAAGGATATCTGCGACAGCCTGACGGACTCCTGCAAAAAAAATCCCCGGGCCAACGATGTCATGAAAAACAGCCGGTGGAACGTGCTGAATGAAACCCAGTTTGAATATACAGGTGAAAAATCCATCCTTACCGACCCTGTGTTCTGTATAGCCAAAGGCGGTCTGTACACCGGTGGAAAAGTCCTCTCCTATACTACCCAGAAAGCTGTGGTGGAACGCAAAGGCCAAAAATATGAATACATTGCCATAGGGGACAGCACCACACGCGGTCTGGCCATTGAAAAAGGGGAAGTAGATGTGGTATATGACGTGCCACGCAATTTTTACAAGAACCGGGAGCATGAGGAAACCGGCGGCGCCCGAACCATCATGAGCCGCATGAATATGCGGGCCGGACGCCCCCTCAGCGATCCGAAGCTGCGCAAAATTTTGGCAGAATGTATCAACCTGAGGGAAATGGAAAACCCGTTGAACGGTTATGTGTTCTGCAACCCCAACTATTCCCGGTTCACAAAATCCAGCCGTATCTATAACCCGGCGAAAGTGGATAAACCCGTTACGCTGAAGCTGATCTTCTTTGAAAGCCGCCCGGAATTCCGGACTATCGCGGAAGCCACCCAGGTCCAGGCCAAGAATGCCGGCATAAATATCCGGCTCGAAAGCCTCAATGTTAACGCGCTCCGCACTGCGGAAGTAAACGGAGATTATGATCTTGTACTGTCCTCCACTACCATCATCCAGAGCGGTACTGTGGAAAATTACTACCGCCTGTACTTTGACAGCAGGAGTACAGAGAACCATACCGGTTACAACAATCCGGCCTTTGACGCCGCAACATCGCTGCAGGAAATGCAGGACATCCTTGATAAGGATTTTGCCGTCATCGTCTACGGTAACCCGCTTCACAACCGGGTCAGCAAAAAAAAGCTGGTAAAACTGAATCCCTTTGATTTTTACTACGATGTAGATGAAGCAAAATAACCAAAGCGGAAGCCGTTTTTCCTTTGATTTTTATATGCGATATCAGTGTTAAATTAACGGAGACCCAAATGACCCTGATCAATGAAAAAAACATCATCCGCCGGGATGATGCCAAGGAATTTATTGAAGACTATTGGACAAAACGGACGCCAAAATTCTGTGAACTGCGCAAAGAGGAGCTGCAAAGCGAAAAAATGTTCCAGTGGAAGGAAGAGATCTGCCGCCACCTTCCGTCGCAGCACGGCCTGAAAATCCTGGATATCGGCTGCGGCGCCGGTTTTTTCTCCATCCTGCTGGCCAAACTGGGGCATGAGGTGACTGGCATCGACCTGACAAAAACCATGATTGTGGAAGCCGCTTCACTGGCAAAAGAAGAGGAAACCTCTGTCCGCTTCCTTATCATGGATGCCGAAAAGCTGGATTTCCCCGATGGGACATTTGACGTCATCGTATCCCGCAATGTCACATGGAACCTGCCCCACCCGGAGCAAGCCTATGGAGAATGGCTGCGGGTACTGAAAAAAGGCGGTATCCTGCTGAATTACGATGCGGAATACGGTAAATATCATCACGGGGATTTTCAACGGGAAGCAGTATACGCCCACAAAGACCTGACAGAAGATCTGGTGGAACAGTGTCACCAGATCTATCACATGCTGGATATCAGCATCTATGACCGACCCCGGTGGGACATGGCAGTCCTGCAAAAATTCGGCGTCCGCTTCTGTGAGACGGACACCACGGTAGGTCCGCGCCTCTATGCGCAAAAAGACAAATTCTATGCGGCAGCTCCTTTTTTTGGAGTGTTTGCCGTAAAATGAATGTGCAGAAAACCGAAAGTTTCCGACGCCAAAACGATGTCAGTTGGATGTCGGAAACTTTTTTCCTTTCTATTTTCTTTTTATACGAGATGCCGGAGCGCATCCCAACTCTCCAGCGCACGTTCTACAAAAATTGTCCGGACAGCTTCGTTCTCCCCCAGACCATGGATATACGGGGTAACGGTAAATCCTTCTTTCTGTAAAATCACCTTGTGCGAATCTTCCTCATCTCCTGCCATATCGTTGCAGGCATGGTCGCCTGCAACCATCATCATGGGCATCAGCATAACATGCTTCACGCCTTCTTTTTTCAGCGCAGGTATAACGTCTTCCAGTAAAGGCATACCTTCTACACTGTACACATGAATATGGCCTTTCCCCAATCTGTCCAGGCGATCCTGTATCACCGAATAATAGGCATTGGAAGGATGCGGTGTACCATGAGTCATGACCAGGATTCCTTCCTCATCGTTCAATTGGGGGAACTGAACAGAAAAGGCTTTCACCGCTTCCATCACATCATCACGCCGATCCTCCTGCCCCTGCCAGTACAACAGTGGAAGCCCCAGGGTAATTTTTTTGAACTTTTCACGGAATGTTTTGAAAATGCTGATCTTGTAATCGTATTCCACCCCGGGAATAATATCCAGAGATGCCATCGCGACACGGGTATATCCTTCAGCCCTCAACTGCTCCAGCGCCTCTTCCGGCGTAGGAATGACAAGCCCTTCCTTTTCTTTTATGCGTTTGATAATAATATGTGAGGTGTAGGCGACTTCCACTTTTACTCCCGGAAGCGCCTGCCGGACAGCTTCGATGGTGGCATCAATGGTCTTTCCCCGGGTATCCTTTACAGTGGTTCCAAAAGACATAATCAGCAGGGCATCCTTATCCGGCAGATCCTGCATCGCTTTATTATTGTAAACCCGGACGCCGATTTCAGCCGCTTCCCGCAGGGCGGGTGTAGGATTCTTCACTTCAGGGCTAAGCCTGTACGCAGTATGTTGCGTAACCTTTCCGTTACTATCCAATTTGGCCTCTCCTTCAACACAAATAATTTAATTAATTATACTAATCATTAATAAAATTGGCAATTAATTTGAATTTTAAACTCATATACTGTAATCCTTTTACTCCTGGCAACGCGCTGATTAACGGGTTTCGGCTATAATCCACGTAAATGCTGCATTTCAATATTTTTAAACCCGGAATAATACAGGTCTTCTAAAATATTATTTTATGATAGAAGGCCTGTTTTTATTCGTTGCAAACGGGTATTATCAGAACTTTTTATACAGCACACGGCAGGCATTCAATACGCACAGCACAGATACGCCAGTATCCGCAAATACCGCAGCCCACATGGAGGCGTACCCGAAGAGTCCTGCTGCCATAATGACAACTTTTACGACCAGCGCAAACACCACGTTTTGCCAGGCCACATTGTTGACCTCCTTGGCGATTGCAATGGCTTTTGGGATTGCGCTCATTTCGGAATTCATGAAGACTACATCCGCCGCTTCAATGGCCGCATCCGCACCGCTGCCCATGGCTGCGCCTACGTCCGCCCCGGCCAGTACCGGCGCATCGTTGATGCCATCGCCTACGAACATGACTCCGCCGTACTTATTGCGCAGGTCATTCATTTCTTTCAGCTTATCCTGGGGCAGCAGTTCTGCCCGGACTTCGGAGATGCCCGCTTCCTTCGCCACGGCTTCAGCCTCTTTCCGAGCGTCGCCTGTGAGCATCACAGTGCTGAGACCCTGTTTGGCCAAATCGGCCACAGCCTGTTTCGCATCGTCTTTTAACGTATCACGGATCAGCAGGCTGCCCCGGTAAGTTCCGTTCTTCGCTACCAACACCTCGCTGCCGTATTCGGCAGCCTGATAACTGCTGTAATCTATTTTGTAACGATCCATCAACCGCGTGTTACCGGCCAGAAGGATGCCGCTGCCATAATAAGCTACCAAACCTTCTCCGGCCACTTCTTCAAACCGCTCAGGACGCTGCAGGGGTAAATTCTTTTCTTTTGCTGCGTTGACGATGCTCACTGCGATAGGATGCGTAGAAACCTGTTCCGCCCCTGCAGTTTCCCGCAGCACTTCCTCTTCGCTTACGCTGCCTGCGGTCACCACCTTATGGAGTACGAAGTTTCCTTTTGTCACGGTGCCGGTCTTATCCATAACGACCGCCGCAACGTTTTTCAGCATTTCCATGGCGTTACCGCCCTTGAACAAGATGCCCAGTTTGGAACCGGCGCCGATGCCCGCAAAGAAAGAAAGGGGCACGCTCAGCACCAGAGCGCAGGGACAGCTGATTACCAGGAATGTAAGAGCAGTGTAGATCCATTTATGCCATTGACCAGTGACCAGGGAAGGTACAATGGCTACCAAAAGGGCCAGTCCGACTACAATAGGGGTATAGACCCGGGCGAAACGGGTAATAAATTTATCAATATATGGCTTATTGGCCGCTGCATTTTCCACAGAGTCCAGAATCTTGGTAACCATGGATTCCTGCAGTTCCTTTTCTACGCGCATCTTCAGCATTCCGGAGGTATTTACACATCCAGACAGCACTTCATCACCATAGGTCTTGCGCACAGGCACCGGTTCGCCTGTTACCGGGGAAGTATCCAGCAGGCTTTCGCCTTCAATGACAATACCGTCCAAGGGAATACGGTCACCCACCCGCACCAGCAAGATGTCCCCTACCCTGGCTTCCGCGGAAGGAATTACTTTCACATCATCGCCGACAAGGAGGTTAACCACCTCCGGACGCATATCTACCGCATCCATGATCTGGTCGCGGCTACGGTCTGCCGCACGATCCTGGAACCATTCGCCGATACGGTAAAAAAAGATAACTCCGACCGCTTCTTCCCATGCCTGGATTGCAAAGGCGCCTAAGGTGGCCACAGTCATCAGGAAGTTTTCGTCAAAGAATTCGCCTTTGGTAAGGTTCTTCAGAGCTGTGAGCACAATTTTCCAGCCCAGGATCACATAAGCGACAACCAGGGCATACATGTGATACTCCTCCGGTACAAGGCCGAGCCATTCTGTCACAATGAAGATGACGCCGCCCACTACCAGTTCAAACAGTTCCCGGGCGTTTTCGCTGAGGAAGGATTTCTTTTCTTTTTTCCGTTCCACAACCGGCGTGTCATCTGCCCGTTCCACAATGGTCACACCGTCTTCCACCTTATCGGTAACAATCTGCAGTTTCTCGACCAGTCCCTCATAGCTGCGGGCAGTAACGCGCAGCTGCCCGGTTGCGTAAACCAGCACCGCATCTTCTACTTCTGGCATGGCTTTGATGGCGTCTTCAACTTTCGTGGCACAGGCCGCACAGTCCAGTCCCTGAATATCGTAGGTGCGGTATTTCGCGGCACCGAACTGCTCCTTTTCAGAAATAATCACACCTTCTTCCGCTTTATCGGCCGCCGCCTGCATTTGGGACAACAGTCCGTCATAGCTGCGGGCACTTACCCGGAGCTGACCGGTTTCATAGACCAGAATGGCTTCGTCCACAATGGGCAGGGCTGCGATGGCGTCCTGTACTTTCACGGAACAGGCTGCACAGTCCAACCCTTCTACCTTATAAGTACGATATTTTTTCCGGGAAACGGCACGGATCCGTTCCGTAATGGTAACGCCTTCTTCCGCTTTATCGGCTGCCGCCTGCATTTGGGGCAACAGTCCGTCATAATTATCAGCGGTAACCCGTAACTGGCCGGTCTCGTAAACCAATGTAGCCATCTTTACGCCGGGAATAGCTGCAATAGCATCCTGTACCTTTATGGAACAAGCGGCACAATCCAACCCCTGTACATTGTAGGTACGGAATTTATCGGACTGTTCCGGTCCTTCCTCCCGGGGAACTACGGTTACATAAGACAGGAAAGAACGGCAGATTTCTTGGAATACCGGCAACATGGCATCGGGGTTCTTGGCTGAAACACGGAGCTGTTTGGTACCAAAACTGACTGCCGCATAAGAAACCCCCGGCAGGGATTTTATTTTATGTTCGACCTTGGCTGCACAAATCGGACAGTCCAGATTGATCAGACTGTATACCCGTTTTACATCCTCCGCGTCTGGCATGCGACATTTGCAGTGGGCCAGACTTTCCCCGCAGAAATCACAGTATTCTTCATGAGAATTGCAGGAGGGACAGTGGCATGCTTCGGGATGTCCCGGCGTATGGCCCTCATGGGTATAAGATGCATTATGATGCACCAGTTCATGTTCGCTGTGGTCGTGGGTTGCACAATCATTGCAACCACAACGTCCGTGGTCGTGGTCATGCCCGTGGTCGTGGTCATGTCCGTGGTCGTGGCCATGCCCGTGGTCGTGGCCATGCCCGTGGTCGTGGTCATGCCCGTGGTCGTGGTCATGCCCGTGGTCGTGGCCATGCCCGTGGTCGTGGTCATGCCCGTGGTCGTGGTCATGCCCGTGGTCGTGGTCAT
>CAJOKZ010000052.1 GCA_905235335.1 uncultured Succiniclasticum sp. | reverse complement strand
CGCTTTCCGTCCTGATAGAACACACGACATAATCCAGCCGTTACCAGGCTTTTTCCGGCATTGGACATGGTCCCCTGGATCATGATTGCTTTAGCCATTTCGGTCACTCTCTTTCATCAAAAAGTTCACAATATCACGATAGGATTCAACTGTGTATGGATTTGCTGTCTTACTTTTTGTTACTGCGGTGATAACAGGTCCTTTGCCCCTGGTATGTTTCCCGGTGACGCTGCTGGTGACATGGTCGCCACAGATTACAATACGTAAGGGATATTCGGCCTTGTCAAGCAGGGGCTCTATAAATTCCCTGTCGATGCGGGCGATAAAATCGGCTTTTCCCTCATAATCATGACGATGGGCTGCTTCATCGGTCCCATTGAAATGCGTCATGACAAAAGGATATTTTTTCAGCATGGCACCGGTCACTGCTAACTTTTCCCGGATATTTGTATCAATGTCCGCCGTACAATAAGACAGTTCAGGAACCTCCATCTTCAACGCCTTACCGATGCCTCGTACAATTTCTGTCTGGCACACCAGCGCCCCCTGCATTCCGTTCAGTATTTCAAACGGTGTAATTTCTGTCCGGCAGGATGCCCCCCAGGGATATAAGCGGTAGATCAGGTCATCATGATTATAACGACGTAATATGGCATCGGTCTCCTTCATAAAGACCCGCATTGCCAAAGAGGATTCCCTGAGTTCGGACAGCAATTCCTCCACAGGAAGTCCCATGCTTTCGTGGGGCGGCGCTGTCTGAACCTGCAGTACCGATTCGCTGCGGTTCATGACCAAAAGGTTTCGATAACCGGAAAGATGGATGAAATCAATATCCGGCGACATAGAAGTGACTTCTCCCGCCAGATCTTCCATTTCCCTCGCTGACAGCCCCATACCATTGAAAGAAACAAGGCGGCCGCTGCTGTCCTGGGATACCACATTGCACCGAAGCACCATTTCATATTCGGAAACATCCCGGTTCTGTGCAAGCAGTTCCAGATACGCGCGATTTTCCGGAAACATCTCTTTGGAAACGCCCAGAAGGCGCAATATACAGGTCAGGCTGCCCGGTACCACATCATCTTCACATATGCTGACCTGACTCAGACCCCCGGCTTTGATCAACCGATCCATTCCGGGATGAAAAGCCCGTGTAAAAGGAGTCTGTCCGTTCCAGGCAGGAATCGGGTCGTCTCCCAGCCCATCAATTAATATAATCAAAGAAGTCATGTTTGACTAATTCCTTCATAATTTTTATCAGCTTCCGATTTTCCCTGCGTGTCCTGACAGCCAGCCGGTAAAATCCTGATGACAGACCCCGGTAATTGGAGCAGTCCCGTATCAGGATATTATGTTTTTTCAGCTTTTCCTGCCAGGGATACTTGTGCGGGGATCTGATCAGAATATAGTTAGCGGATCCCTCAAATACTCTGGCGCCGATCATGCGAAGCTGTGAAATCAGGTAATCCCTCTCTACGGATATGAGTTTTCGGCTTTCCTCCAGATATTCTGTCTCTTTCAGCGCTGCAACCCCCGCAGCCTGTGCAAGCACGGAAACATTCCAGTCCTGTCCACTGGCATACAGTTTATCTGTAAGGGCTGTATCCGAGGTAAGGCAGAAGCCAAGGCGGACGCCGGGAATCGCATAAATTTTGGTAAATGCCTTCAGTATGATGAGGCCGGGATGCTCCGACAAATGGTCTGTAAGGGAGAACTTCTTTTCATCCTCAATAAAATCCATAAAGCATTCGTCTACGAGAAGGGGGATATGCAATCCTTCGCAATGCTTCAGTACGGAAAGCAGCAGATCCTTTTCCATCAGCTTGCCTGTTGGGTTGTTGGGGTTACAGAGTACGACCATCTGGGTCCGTTTTGTAATAGCTTTCAGGATATCATCGGTAACTGAAAATTCGTTTTCTTCCCTCAACGTAAAATAATCCATCCGGCTCCCAACTGTCAGGGCTGCTTTTTCGTAATCAGCAAATGTGGGGGCCAGCACCAGCGTTCGTTTCGGCTGGATTGCCGCCATGATACGAAACAACACATCCGCTGCCCCGTTGCCGCAATAGATCATTGATTCCGGGACAGAATAATATTCGCCCAGACCGTGCCGCAGTTCCCGGCAGAACGGATCCGGATAATGGACGCAGCCGGACACTGAAGCTATCAGCGCCTTGCGGACTCCGGCAGGAATCCCCATTGGATTGATGTTGGCGGAATAATCTAAAAGTTTCTTGTTCCTCGTTAACGAAGGATCGCTGTATATATCTCCTCCGTGAGCGTATTGATACATACGGAATCTCCTCTGAAATTGATCTGAATCAAATGGGCCGGATATAAATTTCTTCAACAGTTAAATTATAACAAACAAACAGGGAAGCAACAATAAACCGATAAGACCATTTTAAATCAACCTGCCGCCAGCAGATACAGAGATCGGATCAGGCTGAAAAAAAGCAGACCGGTTATGGATGTAAAATACATCAGGAGATTCATCTGCTTAATATGGATCGGGGCAGCCTTCTGCAAATCATCCCCTATCGTTTCCTTATGGACCAGCTTGCCAAAATAATAATGGTCCCCGCCCAGCATCAGATGCAGGGCACCTGCAGCTACCGATTCGGTCTGGGCAGAATTTGGGCTTAAATGATGGAAACGGTCCCGCCAGAAGATCCTCCAGGCGCTTTTTGTATCCAATCCGATAAAAAAACTGGCTGCCATCATACAAAACGCCGTTATTCGCGCGGGAAGAAAGTTTGCTATATCATCCAGTTTGGCTGCGTAACGGCCGATATACAGGAATTTTTCATCCTTGTACCCGATCATGCTGTCCATGGTATTTATGCCTTTATACAGAAAGGCCAGAGGGGCTCCCCCGATAAACATGTACAGCATTGGCGCAAGAATGCCGTCAGCCGTATTTTCGGCAACGGTTTCCACCGCGCCTTTAATCACTTCTTCTTCTGAAAGTTCTGCCGTATCCCGTCCCACGATCCACGACAGCATTTTGCGCCCCAACGGCAGATCGCCTGCTTCCAGCGCGTCATATACCTTCATGCTCTCATCCTTCAGGGACCGGGTACAGAAAATTTGATAACACATGACTGTTTCCAGGACAAAGCGCAGCCAGATGTCAACCTGCCCCGCAACAGATAAGATCAGGAAAGGGATTGAAAAAGACAGGACACATACGACCACTACCAGAACAAAACCGCCTCGAAGCAGCTTCGCCGGGTCGGTACCGCTCACGGCCCGAACCTTCTTTTCCAACTTGCTGATCAGGTTGCCGATTGCAATGATCGGATGCGGCCAGCCATGGGGATCTCCGATGACCAGGTCCAGGAGGAATCCGCAGACGATGGCCCCTAATAACATCATAAAAGATACACCTCAATTAAGAACTTGTTTCTGTCGGTAACGGATACATGCCCTGACGAAATTTCTCGCAAACCCAATGTTCCCCCATAAATGTAAATGGGGATATCCTGCATACAGGGTAGCGTTCGCCCGGGCTGCCGGCCAGGAGTCACTGCGCCCCGCTTTGGACGCGGTAAAGTCCGAACCGTTATGATCGCTGTCAGAATAATGAAATTCATGAGCATGGATGGAATCCCCTGCCTGACACAATACATTATCGACACCGGCCGTCATTGTTACATAACCAAAACGTACCAGCTTATCAGTCATCCGGCAGGTTCCGTCTACTGCGCCTACCCAGGGATATAATATTCCATTCTCTTTGTATCCTTCCATAAGGTACATGAATCCCCCGCATTCAGCATAACAGGGAAGCCCTCCTGACAGTTTTTCACGAAGTTCTTTCCGGAGTGAAATGTTCCTGCCCAGCTGTTCAGCATAAAGTTCCGGATAGCCCCCGCCAAGGAATACTCCGTCGCAGGCAGGAAGATGTTCATCCTGCAAAGGGCTGAAAGGAATCATCTCTGCACCGAACATGGACAGCAGATCCAGTGAATCCTGATAATAAAAACAGAACGCCTTGTCCTGCGCAACAGCAATCCTTACATATCCTTCCGGTCTGATATCCAAAGGCTCATACTGCAACGGTTCCGCTGTCCGGGCAAGGGACAGAAGCCCGTCCAGGTCAACGGATTCCTCCGCCTGCGCCGCAAGCTTTGTAACAATCATATCAAGCGCCCCGATCTCCGCGGCTGTGACCAGCCCAAGATGACGGCTTTCCAGATTGCATTCCGGCAAATGGGGAAAAAAACCATATACTTGGACACCGGTCTCCTGTTCGATCACATCTTTATAAAACAGGTACGTCATCTTTTTTACATTGTTTATGATAACGCCCTGTATGTTGCTGTCTTTACGGAAATCTTTAAACCCTTTGATAAGAGCTGCCATGGAAACCGCGGCGCCCTTTCCGTTGATGATCAGTATGACCGGAGCCTTCACTGTCCGCGCCAGATCATATGCGCTTGCTTCCACCGTCTTTCCCATCCCGTCATAAAAGCCCATAGCCCCTTCCAGTATGGAGATATCAGCAGAAGCGCTGTTTCTGGCCAGCAGACGTTTCACATTTTCCTTTCCTGTCAGAAAAATATCAAGATTTCGGGACTTTGCCCCGATAACATTGGAATGGAACATAGGATCGATATAATCAGGACCGCTTTTAAATGCAGCAACCTGCAGGTTTTTATGCAACAGGGCACGCAGGATGGCGCAGACAACCGTAGTTTTCCCGCTGCCGCTTCCCGGGGCCGCAAACAGCAGCCGTGGGATATTCTGCACAACTGTTCCCGTCATCTTACCACCCTTTCTTACGTAAACGAATTACTTAAGCCTGTCAAAGCCGGCTGCTTAAAAACAGTGAGCCTTCGCTTTGTCAGGATTGTTTTCCCGCAGATAAAATAGCCGGCTTAAAAACCGTTGCTTTTCCCATCATTTTTGGTCGCAGTAATGATATAGATCGGATTCTGGGCCATCATCAGATTGTAACGTCCCAGCTTTTTATTGTAAGAGGACGCAATATTCACAACGTCCAACGTATACTCCTGTTTTTCCTTATAATATTCCACAACGGCGCACAGGGTTTCCAGCGCAATTACATTGATTACAATCCGGCACTCCGGATTCCTGCTGTACAATTTATCCAGCATCTTCTCCATGTTGCCGCTGCTGCCTCCGATAAAAACGCAGTCAGGTACCGGGGCGCATTCCATCTTTTCCGAAGCTTCCCCTGCAATGATCTCCATATTTTCACAATGGAACCGTTCCTTGTTCAGACGAAGCAGTTCCAGTGCGTCCTGCTTCATTTCAAAGGCATAAAGACGGCCCTGCGGCGCCTGTAACGCAAGCTCTACGGAACAGGATCCTGTTCCTGCGCCGATATCATAAATTATGTCATCCGGCCGCGGTTGCAATTTGGAAATGGAAACCGCACGAATCTCCTGTTTGGTCATAGGCGCGCTGCCCCGCACAAACAGGCTGTCATCCAATCCGTGGACAGATTGTCGGAACGCGCTTCCCGCCTTTTCATTTAAGATCATCATGACGGATAATGAGGGAAAATGGCCTTTGGCGATTTCTGCCGCAGAACCTGACACGATCTGTTCCTCAGGGTATGACAGGTCAGACCCCACATGCACTGTTACATCACCCAGTCCCTGCCTGCAAAGCATCCCGCACAATGACTGTGGGGAGTTGTCTCCGCCGGTGAGGGAGAAAACTTTCTGATGTCGGAGAACAGCCGAAACCAGATTCTGGCTGCGCCCGTGCATGCTGATGATCTTTGCATCATCCCAGGACATCTCCAGCCGGGAAGCAAAATAAACCAGGCTGCTGATTCCACAGTAGCGTTTTACATCACACTGGGGAAGTTTTCCCGCAATGGTACGGGCCAGGCTGAAAAAGCCAACATCCCCGGAAACAAGGATGCCCAAAATATCCTTTTCATGATCGGCGGATCCTGCAATTTCCATCAGGTCGGCCAGTTTTATAGTAGGATAAATCTTTCTGCCTTCCTCAAACTGGCAGATCATCCGTTTATCCCCTGCCAGAATCGTGCATTCCTCAATTGCTTTCCTGGCTGCCGCTGTCAGAAGATCCGGATTTCCGGGACCGATCCCGATTACATTAACCTTCAGCATGGTATACTCCAATCTTGTCATTATCATTGCTACTCTGTCAGGGATTTACTGTTCGGTGTGAAATATCTTATTTCCAAAACCGCAGGATCATGTCCGGGCGCTTTCAAAACGTTCCTTAAGTTCATCCAGTACCTGTTGCAGATCTTCCCCCGTCTCCGGGTTCCTGTCAATCAGAATGAGACGGGCCCCCACTTCCGCGGCAGCTTCCAGTTTATCCTGAAAACCGCCGGCTTTCCCGGAATCCTTCGTAACGACATATTTAGCGCCGCTCCGGCGGAACATGGCTATATTCAGATCTTTTGAAAAGGGTCCCTGCATACAGATGATCTGTCCCGGCCTGTATCCCAGTGAAAGTGCATTATCCAGGGAATCCGGCAACGGCAGTATCCTGCAGGTGATTCGGTCCGCGTAATGAGGCAGACGGGTAAAATCTGCCAGGTTCTTACTGCCGGTTGTTAAAAAGACAGGGCCTTCCGTATTGCTTAATATCTCAATGGCTTCCGCAAAATCCTTCACAGCGATGCAGCCCGGATGGGAGCTGGCCGGCCGCAGCATGCGTTTATAAGGGATCCCCGTCCTTCGGCAGGCTTCCTGCACTGTTTCCGTCACCACCACCGCATAAGGATGGGTGGAATCAATCACTAATTCAGGCTGTGTTTCCTGCATGAACAGGCACATATCTTCCAGGTTCATGCGTTTTGTCAGCACATGGATATATGGATTTTCAGGATATAAAGACGCACCGTATGCCGTAGCAACGGAGACATAAACATCTACCTGCATGGCAGCCAATGCGTCAGCTATTTTCCTTCCCTCTATGGTACCGGCAATAAGCCAGACTTTTCGTTTCATAAATGGTAACCCCGGGGCGTAACAATACGTCCGTTGATCACTTTACTTTGGGAATTGCCGATGATGACCGTGGAGAACATGTCCACATTCTCATTATTCCCTAACTCTTTCAGCGTGGTCAGTTCGAAGGATTCCCCTTCCCGGCCGATATTATGCACGATTCCGCAGGGAACATCGCCGCTTTGGTTCCTGAGCATGATTTCGCAGGCCCTTTTCAGATAATCCTTCCTTTTATGGCTTCTGGGATTATAGATGGCTATGCAAAAATCACCCTGGGATGCGCAATCAAGCCGTTTTTCAATTTTTTCCCACGGCGTCAGCAGATCGCTCAGGGAAATGAGACAAAAATCACAGATCAGCGGTGCTCCCAGCACGGCGGCAGCAGAACAGGCTGCGGTTACACCGGGAACGATTTCAATATCCACTTCCGGATGCTCTTCCGCTATCTGGCACATAATTCCTGCCATGCCATATACGCCGGCATCCCCGCTGCTGATGATTGCAACCGTCTGCCCTTTCAGTGCTTCTTCCAGTGTCGCCCTGCAACGGTCGACTTCTTTGCGCATACCGTTGGATACGAATTTCTTGCTCGGAAATTGGTCTTTGATCAGATTCACATAAACATTGTATCCGGTTATGACATCGCAGGACTCCAGCGCCCTGACTGCACGTTCTGTCATCTGTTCCCGCGCCGGGTCCCAGGCTTACTACATAAATTTTTGCAGCCATCTTAAAGCTTATCTCCTTTGTTATTCTGTAAAATCCAACGTAAAATCTTCAACAGCCACAGCCAGTGTCACACCGTTCCGGCCCGTCTTGCGCAGCAACAGTTTTCCTCCGCCGCTGTCCAACACCGCCGCCCTTTCGCATACGTTGTCGACACCTACCGTCTTTGCGACAAACGCGGAAGGAGTGAAATTCCCTTTTACCGCATTCAATTCCCCCGCCGTATAAAAGCGGATCGGAAGATTATTTTTCTCCGCATAGGCCAGCAGCCCTTCTTCCTCTTTCTTTACATCGATCGAAGCAATTCCCTTTACCAGATCCGGAAGGATATTCAGCCTGTCCAATTCCTGTATGACTAGTTCTTCAATCCATTCTGTCGCTGTTCCTCTCCGGCATCCGATGCCTAAATGCAGGATGCGGGGCCGCAACAGTACGGTTTCTTCAAACGGCTGTACTGACTTATACAGGGAAACAGCCATGCCCACGCTTCCTTCTTCGGCAGGGATCAGCCCTTCCGGCAGGGTTCCCCTTATCGGGAAATCCGATTTCACTCCGACCTTTTGATGGTCAACAAGGCAGGAAGAAAACTGTTTCGCCGCTTTCATATTTGAAATTGCCATATCATGCCTTGCAGCCCATTCATCAACGGCAAACAAATCGTTTACATCGGTTGCGGTAGTGATGACAGGAACCGCATGCAAAAAAGAAGCAATGCCTGCAGCCAGACCGTTTGCCCCGCCAATATGCCCGGACAGCAGCGGTACCACGAAAGTTCCCTGCTCGTCGATGGAAATCACTGCGGGATCCGTCATCTTGCTGCGGATATATGGAGCAATGCTGCGGATCGCTATCCCGGCAGCCCCGATAAACACCATCAGCCGGCAGGCGGAAAAAGCTTTTTCACATAACGCCTGCAAAGAAGGATTGATTTCCTGCAATATTGGATCCATGTCCCGATACCGGCCAGTCGTAAAAACTTCTGTTGTGAAGCCGCGGGAATCAAGATATTTTTTTAGTTTTAAGCTTATCCCAGCTCCATTGCGCGTAAAAGAGAGGACTATCGCATTCATAATTTTTTCAAAATAAAATCCGGATCCTATTTCTTCGGTTTATGGGAAGTTTTTGTCACGGGCCTGATATTCAGCTTGCTGGCATCAGCTTTCCGGAACGCAGTTTCAAAGACCGGGTTATACAGTTCGCTTCGCTCATACGCGGAACCCAGGAACCCGCCCACGGTAATCAGCGCCAAATTTTTTATATTGTTTGCGGCAGCTGTTTCCGCGATTGTGCCTACAGTGCAATGGAAAACCTTTTCATCCGGCCACGACGCTTTGTACACGATGGCCGCCGGTTCATCGGCTCCATATCCACCGCTGATCAGTTCCTTCTGCAGCTTTTCCAGCATACCTGCGCTGAGGAAGATGACCATGGTCGCATGATGTTTGGCATAGTCTTTAATCTTCTGTTTCGGAGGAACACCCGTGCGGCCTTCCATACGGGTAATGATGACCGACTGGCTTACCTCCGGCAGTGTGTATTCCGCTTTCAGGGATGCCGCGGCTGCGCAGAATGAACTGACACCGGGCACTACCTCGAAATCCAGGTTATAGCTCTTCAGCAGGTCCATCTGTTCCCTGTGCGCTCCGTAAACACTGGGATCTCCGGTATGCAGGCGAACCACCAGTTTCCCTTCCTGGGCTGCCGGGACCATGGCCGCAATGACTTCTTCCAGTGTCATGACAGCACTGTTCATGATTTTGCAGTCCGGCTTGGCATAATCCAGCAATGCCGGATTGACCAGCGAACCTGCGTAGATGATCAGGTCCGCCTTTTCAAGCAATTCTTTCCCCCGGACCGTGATCAGGTCAGCAGCCCCGGGACCTGCCCCGATAAAGTAAATCATTATTGCTCAAACTCCCTTTCTTTAACCAGAATTATTGAGAAATAACTGCTCTTGTCATTTACCTTACTTAAGTCTTTATAAATGGTTTCGCCTGGCAGCCCGCAATTTTCTATCATCTGCGCATGATTCAGCAGGCCCCGTTCCACCAGTTCATCACGTACCCTGCCGATTTCGCTGGCAGATTTCATCAGCACTTTGTTGCCCGGCATATCCAGGAAACGGCTCGATTCTTTATAACTTCCCGGCAGTACGATCAGCGGTTCAGCCTTCTCGCAAAGGGAAACATTTAATTTTGCGGCGACTGCACAGAAGCTTGTTACCCCGGGCACCAGTACCACGTCATAGCCCGCCTTCATAACCAGCTTATGTACATAGATGCAGGTCGCATAGACCGTGGGACATCCCAAGGTGATAAACACTACATTTTTTCCCTGTTCCAGATATCTGATGATATCGTCTGCGCCTTTCCGGTGTGCTTGCGAAATGATGTCATGGTCTTTGACCATGGGCATATAGACAAGCAACTGTTCCTTATCTTTCAGGTCGATAATCCCTTCCACAATGTTTTTTGCGACCAGGACATCGCTGTCTCCCTGCGGGATTGCCAGCACATCGCATTCCTTGATCAGCCGCACAGCTTTCAGCGTCATCAGTTCCGGATCCCCGGGGCCGACCCCTACGCTGTATAAAGTTCCCTTCATCCTCATTGTCTCCTTGTCTGATAATTTTATTATTCACTGCCTTTATTAGCAGCCGATCGATACCCGGCTCCCTAATAACCAGCCCGGATTTATCCTTCACTGTGTCGGTGCAGGGCCAAAAGGTCATCTGCCTCCGCTGTTTTCCCCAAGATACCAAACACGTTGGAGAACAGGATTGCGCCTGTCCGTATCTTTCCGTGCACACGCTTCTGCATATAAAAATCAATTTTTGCAGAAACTTCTTTCATAACTGTTTCAAACAGGCCTTCCCGTTTTAAAATTTTTGTCATTTCGTCTGTGGTCAGGGCCTGGTAAATTTCCCGGCCAACCGACGGCCCGGCTCCGTGGAACATGGCCTGCAGAGCCAGAAATTCGGAACGGCAGTCCGCATATTTAGAATGGGTGTTCATCACACCCTGGGCCAATTTGATCAGTTTTCCGGAATGCCCGATGATCAGTACGCTCTCAAATCCTTTTAACACCGCATAGTCCAGCAGTTCCCCCACAAAGTTGCTGCAGGTTACGGCCGTACTGATATCCAGCTTCATTTCATCCCTGGTAAAATCGGCTCCGTAATTCCCAAAGAATACTAATAAATTATTATACCCGTTTGCTTTTCGGGAATCAACCTCGGTGTACATGGTTTCTATCAGGGCCCTGTCACTCATAGGCTCAACGATCCCGCTGGTTCCCAGAACGGAAATACCTCCGATGATTCCAAGACGCGGATTAAAGGTTTTCGGTGCTATGGCAGGTCCATCGGGAATGGAAATGACGACCCGGACAATCCCCCTGTAACCGTATTGCTCCATAACAGAACGAACTTCCTGTGTGATCATTTTTCGGGGAACAGGGTTGATTGCAGGTCCGCCCACCTTACAGGAGAGCCCTGGCTTCGTCACCTTTCCTACGCCGATTCCTCCCCAGATTTCCACTCGAAGATCCAGCTGTTCCACAGAAGGGATACGGGGATGCATGCAGACCTCGTCTTCCGGGATTTCGGCCTGTGGAATCGAAACAGAAGCATATACCAGCGTACCGTCGGTATCATCCGGATCATCTCCGCTGTCCTTACGGATCGCGCAACGTACGAACCCCGGACCGCGAAGAATGTCAAGGACATCCAGCGTCAACGTGATCCCTTTCGGTGTATCCAGCCTGACCGAATCCATTTCCTCCCCGGAAAAGAGCATCGCTGCCGCCGCCTTCGACGCAGCTGCGGCACAGCTGCCGGTAGTATAACCACGGCGCATCAGCCTTCCCTGGGATACAACCACTTCCGCTTCCATAATTACAAAACACCTTCTTGAATATAACAAAAAAGATTTCCGCTTCCACCGCAGAAATCTTCACAATTAACCAAAGCCGCAGCATTTGAAAAATCCTGCGCCATTGCGTTACGCCTTTTCCATCTCTCGTGGATTACGGTACAGATCATCCGGGCAGGCTGCTGACTTTATTACAGAAAAAATCTGTATTCTACAGCGACGGGATCGTGACGGAATTCCACCGTCTTACCATTTTACAAACAAAATACCCGGATCTATGAAATTTTAAAATCTTTTAGTGGATTATACCATAATCATTTCCATCTTACAATCTTTTAAACAAAAAAATGCCAAAGTATATCACGGACTTTATGTTTTATTAAACAAAAAGCCCGGACATGCTTTGGCCTCACTATCTTTTATTATTTCCGCGCATAAACCGGGACCGATACAAAAATTAAAAAAGAACCTGACCCTTCACAACGATTTTCGACCGGCATACGGGAAATTCACAAATTAAAAATGCGAAAGTCTATACCTTTATCAGCCGTTTCTGGCCGGCAATTCGTACGGCGAGTTGGTTAAAGTCATCGTAATACAGGACGTGCACGATATAGTCCGGGGAAATCAGATCAAAAATTTTTTCTACAGCGGGATCAGTAAACGGCAGATGCTGATCAATATTGCAGACGTGGCTTAGCAGCCTTGCATCATTTTCCAGGGAAGGGATCATCCCGGGAGATTCTTTCTGGTATTCCCCCGAAAGGGAACAGCTCAGGTGTACGCCTTTAATATATTTCCTCAGTTCTCCAAGGTTTTTAAGCACCTGGCAGATGTAATCGATGCCTTCCCTTTCGCTCTTCAGATCTTGATTCGTATTCAAAAGATGTCCCGTATCCAGCATCAATCCGATGTTATCGAACTTGATGCTGCTCAGGAAAATTTCCGTGTTACGGGGATCCAGCAGCCGGAGCCCAGGCCACCAGGTGTTTTCAAAGAGCACTTTCGTTTCCGTTGGAATTTCAGCGTGCACCCGGTTGAAGACTCTGGCCGCCATCTTTGTCACTTCGGCATCCGTATGGTCGAATTGCCAGGAATACTGTTCCATTGGCGACACTTCTTCCACCCGGTATACAAGATATTCCGGTTTTTCAATCAGCGCAGCTTGGATATTCCTTTTGATCTGCAACAACCAGGCCCGCTTCTGGGTACCGCCGTAATACTCCCGAAGCGCTTCATCCGTCCGGAAGATTTGATACAGCCGTTCTTTATTGTTTTTCCACAGATCATACCAGCAATACCAGGACCGAAGGTGGGCTCCGACGGTTTCTTTTTCAAAGGGCCTCATATAAGGCTCACTTTATACCAAAAGTTCAATTCCGTCCAGTCCCAGCATGGCAAGATACTCATCCAGCGTCTTTCCCGTCCGTCGGATCGCTTCCTCGTATCCCGGAACCGTACAATAATTAAACAACTGTTTCACAATAGTATCTCCGTAATATAAGTTTCCCTTAAGTCAGAATAGACCTACGGAATTTTGCCAGATATACATCAAAAAGCATCAATGCCACCAAACCCAGCGCCGCCGACGATCCGCACATTGTCTACAGAAAAAACATCCATGATGTCCTTTAGGTTTTCCTTCAGCAATAATGTGCGAAGTCTTTCACTGCCTGAAACGATCAGAAGATTGCGGCCGGAACGGTTGATATTCTGTATAATATTAAACCGTTTTTCGAACATCTCGCTGCCTATCTTTTCCTTTAATTTCGCAAGGCAAATGGCGATATCGGGTTTTTCCGATGCCATACGTTCTTCCAGCGGAACGAATTCAACAGAAGCGAGCATTGGATTCTCAACGAACCGGACATCTTCTTCCAGCCTTCCCTGCCGGGATAATTTGACCTTTTCACTGATATCCTGCATAGAAATGGAGCTAAGACCTGTCATTTTTCATTACCTCCTGACGTTCAATCACATACCATTAACCTTTAAAAATACAGTATGAAACAGGGACTCATGTACCTGTGAGAGAGGAAAGACAGGGAATGTCGGCAGCGCTTCATGCACTGCCTCCGTGTTTTCAGGCACAGAACATAAAATAGCCAATTAATAATAACTATTACTATTTCATGTTTGTTTTTATAATATAATTAATTTTATTAATTGTCAATAAAATTTATGGTCCGGAAATATTCATATCCATAAAATTTCCTTTTCATAAGTGTTGCACAGCCGGTCTGCCCGTCTGAATTCTTGCCGGAACTTTTTTGCGTTGCTTTATTGTGTCTCAGGATACGTTATTGGCGCATTCTATGTCCATATTCTTTTTGCCCTTGCCTGAATTCATGTTATTACGTATACTTAAGGAAACGCTGATTCATTCGTCTGCACGCTGACCGGTGCTTTTTGTGACTGACTGCGTCAATGTCCCTCAACGCAGCTACGGCTGCGCCTTCGGGCCATTTTCTTGTCAGTCGCAAAAAGCCCTCGGTCATTTCACAAACTCATTTAATCAGCGGTTCCTTAAATTATGATCAATGATATGAAGGTGCAGGTTTCCCCCATGCTTGATATCCGTTATGAAGACGAAGCCGTGCTTATCGTCAATAAACCTCCGGGCATACTGGTTCATCCGGTAAACAAAGAAAGTGAAGGGTCCCTTGCTTCCGAAGTTGAGGCATACTATCGGAAAAGAGGATGGCGTCTGGGCCTTCACCCGGTTTCCAGACTCGACCGCTATACATCCGGGCTGGTGGTCTTTGCCAAATTTCCGGAAATACAGGGCGCCCTGATCAGGCAGGGCATGCGTAAGGAGTATCTTGCCCTGGTCACCGGTACCCTGCCATCCACCCATGGAATTATTGAATTTCCGATTGCCCGTAAACCGGGAAGCATCATCGAACGGGAGATCAACCCGGACGGAAAACCATCCAAAACAGAATACTGGAATATTCCGCCTGAATCCGGAAACGCCGGTTCTCTTTCCCTCGTTCGCTGCCGCCTTTTTACGGGAAGGACCCATCAGATCCGGGTGCATTTTGCCGGTATAGGCTGCCCACTTTGGCATGATAACCTGTACGGCAGGATCCCCGGTCCTCCCATGCGTCACGGGCTTCACGCTTATAAAGTGGCTTTTATCCACCCCTGGAGCGCGGTATATCTGGAAGTCGTATCCCTGCTGCCTGACGACATGCGCATCGCATGGCAGGAAAGCATCAAATAAAAACGAGGAAAAATCGCCAATATTTCTTTATAATCCGCAAATCAGTATATGCTGTCTTTTCATTATGTGCTATAATAGTAATACAGAAGTTACTCTCACAGCACGCATTCATTAATTAAAAGGAGGTTTGATATTATGCCATTAGTTGATTCCAGAGAAATGTTTAAAAAAGCCTACGAAGGACACTATGCTGTTGGCGCATTCAATGTTAACAACATGGAAATCATCCAGGGAATCGTGGAAGCGGCGGTCGAGGAAAAAGCCCCGCTGATCCTTCAGGTTTCTGCGGGCGCACGGAAATATGCAAAGCATATTTACCTGACCAAACTGGTGGAAGCGGCCGTTGAAGACACCGGTCTGCCGATCTGCCTGCATCTGGATCACGGCGCCGATTTTGAGATTTGCAAAAGCTGCGTGGACGGCGGTTTTACTTCCGTAATGATCGACGGTTCCAAATATCCTTTTGAAGAAAATATCGAACTTACAAAACGGGTCGTTGATTATGCTCACAGCAAAGGCGTAGTAGTAGTCGAAGCGGAATTAGGCAAACTGGCCGGCGTGGAAGATGCCGTGAAGGTTGCCGCAAAAGATGCTACTTACACAGATCCGGACCAGGCCGTTGAGTTTGTGGAACGTACCGGCTGTGACAGCCTTGCCATCGCAATCGGAACCAGCCACGGTGCCTATAAATTTAAAGGCAAACCGGAACTGGATTTCGCCCGCTTGGAAAAGATCACAAACCTTCTCCCAGGTTACCCGTTGGTTCTCCATGGCGCATCTACCGTCATCCCCTCTTTTGTGGCGGAATGCAACAAATACGGCGGAAAACTGGACGGCGCCCAGGGCGTTCCGGAAGATATGCTGCTGAAGGCCGGCACTTTTGGCGTATGCAAGATTAACATCGACACCGATCTTCGTCTGGCCATGACTGCTTCCATACGAAAATACTTTTTCGAACATCCCGCTGATTTCGATCCTCGCCAGTATCTGGGACCGGCACGTGAGGCGATCAAAGCCATGGTTTCCCACAAAATGCGCGATGTATTGAACTGCTCCGGAAGAGCATAACTCCGTAAAAATTTTCATCCCCTTCCATCTAAAAGTATGGAGGGGATGTTTTTTTCTGATATATGCAGATCAGGAAATACTGAATTATGCACAGGTACGGTTTTCAGTTTTTTGTGAATGGCAGGGCCGATGTTACTTGATGCTGGCAACGCAGCCGCGCGCTGAACACATGAAAGAATCACACATGGTATTTTTCGCTCAGCTCATACAGGTTTTTATAAATCCCATTCTTCCGCATCAACTCTGCATGCGTGCCGGTTTCAGCCACAATCCCGTTCTGCAGCACAAAAATCCGGTCAGCGTTGATTATCGTTGACAACCGGTGGGCAATTGTGATCGTGGTGCGGTTTTCAGAAAGCCGTTCGAGGGACTCCTGCACCAGTTTTTCCGTCGCCGTGTCCAGGGAAGAGGTAGCTTCATCCAGCACCAGGACCGGAGGATTTTTCAAAAAGGCACGTGCTATGGCAATCCTCTGCTTCTGCCCGCCGGAAAGTTTCACACCCCGTTCGCCGATACAGGTGTCATACTGTTCCGGCAGTCTTTCGATAAATTCATCTGCCGCAGCCAGGGAGGCTGCTTTTTTTATGGCTTCCTGCCCTACGGAACCATCCCCGTACGCGATATTATAATTTACCGAATCAGAAAATAGAAATACATCCTGCTGCACTAATCCAATGGTTCGTCGCAGGGACTGCTGCGTATATTCACGGATATCCCTGCCATCCAGTAATATTCTTCCCCGCTGCGGTTCATAAAAACGTAACAACAGGCTGGCTACCGTAGTCTTTCCGGCGCCGGTCTCCCCCACAAAGGCAATCTTTTCGCCGGGTTTCACCGTCAGCGTAAGATCCTGTAAGACGATGCCGTTCCCGTAACTGAAATGCACATGGTCAAATACGATCTCGCCTTTTATATCCCTGCACTCCACAGCATCCGGCATATCCCGGATCTCCGGTTCAATCTGCATGATCTCGTAAAAACGGCTGAACCCGGCCATCCCCCGCTGGTACATTTCCGCAAACACCGTCAGGCGGAGCAACGGTTTCATAAAGAGGTTCACGTATAACAAAAATGCTACAAAATCACTGAGCGCTAACCTGCCTGTAGCAATCATCCAGCCGCCTGCGCCCATCATCACCACATTAATCAGGTTGCTGAAAAACGCAACACTGCCGGAAAAATAAGCCACCAGCCTTGTCGATTTACGCCGGCCGGCAATATATGTGTCACACTTCTCTGCAAACCGCCCGGCCTCCTGCTCCTCCAGCGCAAACGCCTTGATCAGCCGGATCCCGTTCAGATCTTCCGTAACCTGTGCGGACACATCACCGTATAACACGCGGTTAGCACGGAAACACTGTTTCATTTTACGGTTAACATAAACAGTATGTACGGTTTTTACGACAAGCAGCAAAACAATGAACGATGCCAGTACCGGATTCATCCAAATCAGGATGATGATTGTCCCCAACATGGTTATGGAACAGATAAGGACATCATTGGGCCCTTTGAAGGTCAATTCCCCTATCTCCGTCAGGTCAGTGGTGATACGTGACAGCAGCTGGCCGGTTTTATTATCGTCAAAATACCGGAACGACATCTTTTCCAGATGGCGGAACAGATCCTGCCGCATATCATTTTCCATTTGAACGGAAACCAGGGTACCTTTATATTGCACAATATAAGATAAAACAAAGCTGGCACAGTACAGTATGAAAAGAATGCCGATCATGCGGAATATATTTTCGATATTTTTGCCCGGCAGTTCCACATCCATGATATGACGGACCAGCATAGGAAAAACCAGATCCAATGCAGCGGAAAAAAGAGAAAGGAACAGCAGTACACAAACGGTCCGCCGGTAAGGCCTATAATATGTAAATAATGTATTTAACATAACGGTCAGCTCCCTGTCCGCAAATCCCAAATATGCAGTCGATATGATCCAATCAGTTTTCCTTCCGGCGTCATTGCCGGCGCTTCCACTCCTGCCATATGTTTCCCGTCATGGCTGATGGCTGCGGCCTGGCACGGGCCCTCCGTATGAAAGAAGCGTTCCTTGTTTCCGCTTTCCAGATTCAGGAGCAAAGCCCCGTGGGCCTCGTAATTATGAGTCCTTACATTGCGCCCCACCGAACAGGCCGCAAGTTTTTCCGACGCAAAGTCAATATTTTCGATCGTTCCCAGGGCACGGTACTGATATCTGTAGGTCCCATCCAGTCCGAACACAAACAGACTGTTGTTACTGGGATGCTCTACCGGGGTAGGAAGCTGCCAGTTTTCCCTGTTAAATGTATTGATGGTGGAAAAAATGACGCCCTCCGGCCTTATATACCCATCCCTGCCGGAAGCATTGATCCACGCACCGTCCACTTTAGCCGGTTTGGACAGAAAACGCCACCAGATTACTTTCCCGTTTTTGTCAAACAGAAAGCCCCTTCCGTCACTGCCGGTCCCCGCCAGATACTCCCCGTCCGCCGAAAAGTTAGGACTGCCACGCAACACGGTGTTGTTAAAAGGAGCCACCGGCTCCACGAAGGTTTCGTTTAAAACAGAGCCATTCTTTTTATCAACGATATACAGGGTCTTTTTATATTTCATATCGGGATGGAAGTCATAGGCGCTGGTAGCAATGACGACCCGTCCCGACCTGTCGCTGACATCACACCAGTTGATCCAGCTGTCGATGGTCTCATCCATGGGGAACTTCCATAAAAACGTTCCCCGCGGATCAAGCGCTATCGTCCGTCCTGTATAGCCGCGCCTGCCGTCCTTGTGCATAACGAAACGGTACATGTTCACGAAAGCGTTCCCTGCTTTATCCACTGCAATGTGTACCGGCGCCGGAAGCGAACGGTTTTGGGGATCCGTGCCGATATAATCGGCCGCTTTGTGTTTCCATTCGATGTCGCCTGTGTGCACATTAACCGCATATAAATTTCCGTCCGCGCTGCTTTCCCCTACATAAGCCAGCCGGCCGTCGCCGGTCAGGGCCAGGGATACAAGCTTCCCGATACCGAGGGAACGTTTCCATAACTGTTTCCCCGCCATATCAAACAAAAACAGTTCTCCCCGGTCCGTTCCCACCAGCCATGCATCCTCCGCGCCCACATACAGTATCTGTGCCCGTGTAAATCCCATACGGTCATAGTTTTCCGCAGGTATATCGCCCAGAAAAACACTGACCCCTTCCTTACCCCGGACGCTTTGGAAAACAGTCCAGGGAGTCCGGCTTCCGGTAAGCCAGAACAAAGCGCAGCAAGACGACGCAAACAGAAACAGAACAAGCAGACTCTTGATTTTCTTACCCATAAACCACCTTGCGCTCATTACAAATACATTTTGGATATGTCATAAATTTTCCTGAGCACACCAAAATACAGTCCCTGTTCAGACAACACATAACAAAGCTTGCTGCCAACCACTGCCAGTGTGAAAAGGAAAAAAGCAATACAGCCTGCCCGTTCCGCCGTTTTCCAGGACTGACGGACCTGGGATACGGTAGCAGAGAAAAAACCCCGGCTGACCACAGACAGGGCCAGTGTCTGTGCCCTGCGGAGACAGCGGGCCAACAAGGGCTTTGCGATATAAGGAATATGCTGTACGATTGCAGTTCGTCCCCTCTGCGTTTCACTTCGTAGCTGCAGGGACGTTATGATCTCTCCCGTCTCCGCTGCCAGAACCGGAAGGAACCGGATCGCCGTCACCAGCATAAACGCAACCTGGGGCGGAAGACGCCAGACCAGCAGCGCATTCAGCAGCTGCCGGGGATCGCTGGTCCAGCAGACCAGAAGCCCCAGTGAAAGCATGGATGCCGCCCGCATCCCCTGCACCGCTCCGTATAAAATACCTTCCCGATAGATGAATAAACCGCCCGTTATCTCCCCTAACAGGGAAGTATCCGGGGGAATGAGCACAAACAAAGCCGTACGGGGCGTCTGGGAAAAGAACAGGGATTGACTCACCATACTGCCCCAAAGGCCCAGCATCAGCAAAACCGCCATTACTTTCCATTTATAGAAAGAAGTGCCCGCCGCCAGATGCAGCAGCAACGTTACCATGAATAATACAAACAGGGTGCGGGGATTATCCACCGTGATCATCAGGATTGCAAAAAGAAACAGTGTGATCAGTTTGGTCCGCCCGCTAATATCGCGCGCCCAAAGTCTCGCATCAGTTCCTTCCCACAACTGCCGCATGGACATAATTGCTTACCTCCTTTTCCGTGATACAGGGAGGGATTCCCAACTGATCCGCAATATCCAAAACTGCCGGAACCGTCAGTCCGCTTTGCAGCAATAGTTTCCGGTCGCTTAAAATCTCATCCGCCGGTCCGTCCGCAACGATTTTTCCATGCTCCAAAAGTATCACCCGGTCCGCAATCCGGGACGCAAGCTCTATATCATGCGTGCAGATAAAAACGCTTCCGCCATGATCTTTAAAATCCAACAACAGATTTTTGATCTCTGAAAGACTGCTTTCATCTTGCCCGGTAGTAGGCTCATCCAGCAACAATAAACGGGGCTCTTTGGCCAGCATGGCTCCCAATACCACCCGCAGCCGTTGCCCTTTGCTTAATGCCAGCGGGAAATCCTGGGCGTACGAAGCCAGATTCAGCTGTTCCAGCATGGCAGCAATCTTTTCCGGTGTCATTCCGCTGTTTTTCCAGGCCAATTCTTCTGTAACCGTATCCGCCAGAAGCATCAGATCTGCTTCCTGAAGGAGATAACCCACCTTGCCCAAGGCCTTGCGAACAGGAAACCCGTCCAACAGCAGCGTTCCACCGGAAGGTTCTGCAAGTCCTCCCAGCAAATTTAACAAGGTAGATTTCCCGGCTCCATTGAATCCCATCATAGCAGTTATCTGGCCATTCTGCAATGTAAAATCCAACCCCCGGAGCGTATCTTCTTCCGCTCCCGGATAACGGAACCGTATCCCTTCTGCCCGGACCAACGGATCTGCATCAGCCTGTTTTTCCTTTTGATGCTGTTCAAAAGACCTGTCGATTACACATTCCCTGCGAATCAACTCTGCAGTTTCGTTTTTATCGGAAGTCAGGCGAGACAAATGAAGCAAACGGCCTAATTTCACACTTTGCGGTTCCCGCAGGCCCAGATGCTGTTTATCTGTCAAAAACGGCCAGGCCGCATCCATTGCCCCATCATATAAAATTTCCCCGTCTTTCATGACCGCAAGGCGGTTAAAATACCGGGCCAGTTCATTGACCCTGTGCTCTATCATTAAAATAGAAATATTTTCGTTCCTGTTCAGGTCAAGCAACAATTCCATAAAAGACTGCACGCCCTGTGGGTTCATCTGGCTTACCGGTTCATCTAAAATCAGAAGACGCGGCTTCGTGATCAAAATGGAAGCCAGCGCCAGGCGTTGCCGCTGCCCGCCTGAAAGCTGGTGGATGCTGAATTTTTCATAGCCTTTTAACCCCACGCGCCGCAATGTCTCCGCGACTTCCTTCCGAATCGTTTCCGGCTCTGTTCCCTGGTTCTCCAAAGCAAAACCGGCCTCGTCCTCAACCGTCATGGCAAACAACTGATCGTCCGGGCTCTGATAAACCGTACCGGCCAGCAGGCCGATTTTTTCTGGCGGCCAAAAGGTAATATCCTGCCCGTCCAACAGAATCCTTCCTTTCAGTGTCCCCTGTCCGTCTTCCGACACAAGACCGCTGATGATTTTGATCAGCGTCGACTTCCCGCAGCCGCTGCGGCCGGCAAGCAGAACCATCTCGCCCTGGCCCATCGTAAGGTCGATATGCTTCAGCGTCCAGGTGTCACGGCTCTGATACCGATAGGATACATCCTCTATATGTAACATGTAAACCTCCTATTCGCTGACAACCTGGCGCAATTTGATGCCTGTTTTAAAACCGATCCAGCTACCGATGCTGCTGTACAGCAATCCGTTTACCAACATATACATGACGAGGAACCAGTCTGCGTAATACAAACGGTAAAAGAACATCATCTGCTCAAAATTCACAAATGTGATCAGCGCATCGCCCAAGCCTAACACGAGCGCAACAAAAAACATATAGTTCACGTCCAGGTTTTCCTTTTTATAAAAGCCGCTTACCCGCAGCAGAAATTCCGTCACCACGATGTATACGGAAGTGCTGAGCACCCCGATCGGCGAAAAATGGCCGAACATAATACCGGAAAGCATAAATTTCAGAACATATAGCAATGTAAGCACGCCGGGCTTACGGTACAGAACCAAAAGCGAAACGATCAGAAGGTATTGCATGATTCCGCTAAGCAGTCCGGTAACAAGACCGGAAAAAGGTCCCAGCAGGGCATGGACCAGATCTCCCAGGATCGTGGACGGCAGTGCGATGCCGCCAAATGATATCGCTGCAAACAATGCTACCGTGATAGCACCTTTGGCGCCGATGGAAAACACGCACTGTTTCAGTCGCAGCAACAACAGCAGCGTGATTAAAAAGCATACAAAGGCAAACCCCACCGCAAACAGTCCCAGGCTGTGTTTTCTGGCTATCGTCAAGGGGATCTCCTGTATCTTCTGCTGTTCACCGCCGCTGACAGTGACCCGTAATGTGTATTCCCCTTCCAGAATAGTAAAATAATCTACATATAAAGGGAGGATAAACGTCTGCGATTTTTTACCATCCAGGGAGATCAGTGCCGTGGTCCCGGCTTCATCCCCTGTTTTGCCTGCCCAGCCTTCACCGGTATCATGATTGGTTGTGCCGGCAGTGATCAGGCCTTCTACAACCTGCCCGGTGACCCGGTCCAACAGCTGCGCCTTGAATTTCAGGACACGGATATCCCTTTGGGGGTTGCGCATATCCAGCAGCAAAAAGGACGCCGGGTGATTGAAAACTGCGGACCAGTTGGTAGCTCCGTCACCTTTCATCCGGTTGCGGAAACTTTCAAACGTAGTATCACGCACATAGATGACACCGCTTTCCGCCCTGTCGTCACGACGGCCATAAACATCTACCGGCAGCACAACCGACTGGATATACCAGTTAAACTTCGCCTTGTCCAGGTTCCTGCTTTCCGGCTGTGTCTGACCGATCGTTTCCCCCGCCGCGTCATACGTGAAACGAATGTTCTTTCTTTCTTCCCAACCGTTTCCGGACACAGTAATCCCAATCTCTTTCGTGCCGGAAACCGCGCCCTCCTCCGCCTTCAGATACAATAAGTCGAAATTCTGGCTGTAAGAAGCTTCTGTCTGCCAATAGGCGGACGCGCCGCCCGGATAAACCCGCCAGCCTTCCTTCGGTAACGCAGAGAACCCCTCAGGCAGCTTTACAGAAACTTCTGCCTGCTGCCTGCGGGGTATATCATAGCTTGTTAAGTTAATATAAAGCGGCAACGTGCTTCGTCCGGTTACATTCTTGATTTCCTGCTTCTCCAGACTGTACGGATAAACCGCGTCCAGCTGCCGGCCTGCAAACCCGACAGTTACCTGTGCCAGCAAAAAGCAAAAAAACAGCAGCGTAACGAGCCGTTTCATACAAATTTCCGTCCTGTCCGTCATTCGTCTGATCCAAAACACAAAAAACATTTTACGGAATCTGCACACAAATCTTCTGCAGTAATTCTTTTTCCTTTACTTTTACCTTGGGATTTTCCCGCGTCGTGATCTCCAGCCGGCCGTTTTTCGGATTCTGTACCACTGCAATATCCGCTTCATAGGCACGGCTCAGCAATTCCTCTGTAAAAACTTCGTCTGGACAGCCGTCGGCCAGTAGTTTTCCTTCGCCCAACAGAAGAATGCGGCTGCAATAAGCAGCAGCCAGATCCAGTTCATGGACTACCATCAAAACAGTCTTACCCATAGCTGCCAGTTCCCTGGCAAACCGGAATATTTCTTCCCGATATACCATATCCAACCCGGTAGTCGGCTCATCCAAAAACAGCAGCGGCGTCTGCTGGGCCAGCACCTTAGCCAGCAGGATACGCTGCTTCTGTCCGCCGGAAACTTCTGTCATCGGACGTTCCGCCAGATCCAGCGTGCCTGTATAAGACATACAGTCCATGGCCAGGGATTTGTCTGCATCCGTTTCGCTTTCCCACCACTTCATGTAGGGGTACCGTCCGGTCAGCACAATGTCCAGTCCCGTATAACCAAACCCGGTTTCCACATTCTGCTGCAGATAGGCCACGAGTCGGGCCAGTTCTTTTTCTCCGTAAGAGTCAAGAGGCCGGTCAAAATACAAAACCTTTCCTGACTTAGCGGGAAGCAAGCCCCGTATCGTTTTCAGCAACGTGCTCTTGCCCGCCCCGTTACGTCCGATGATACCAACCAGTTCGCCCGTACGGATGTCGGCGTTGATACCGCTGATGATAATCTTATTCTCATACCCGATTGTCAGTTCCTGAATCTGAATTACCGACTCCCGTTGCATTTGTATTCCCTGTCTTTCTATAAATAATAAAATAATTCTTATAGAGAAGTTGTTCTATTAAATCATTATATACTATATTACGACAGAAAAAAAGGATTATTTTATTTTCCTTTTTTGGCAACAGACGGATTCGGCATCTCTTGGATCCACTTCTTTAAATCTTCCGGCTGGATGCCCAGATTTTCCTGAGCCCAGACCGCCCATTTAACGGAACGTTTTCTGCTTTCCAGAATTTCCTCCACGGTCATGGAAGAATGCTTCGAAATAATATAAGCCATACGAATATAGTGGAGAGGATACCCTTCCATAAACTTGCGGTATACCAGATCCGATTTGATGCCCCACCATTTCTCCGCACATTCGGCCTTGCGCAGCAAGTCCCTGTCGCGCAAAAGCTGCGGTGTAATGCCTAACAGCAATTCGATCTTCATCCAGGGATTCTCCCGGCGCAGCTCCAGCACTTTTTCCAACGGTTTTTGCGCTACATAGGCATACATGGAGCCTTTATCCAGATCATAATAGGAGAAGCCTTTTCCTTTTAATTCCCTGGCTTTTTCTTCCGGCAAACCGTACTTTACCCAAAGCAGACGGTACTGTTCCTCTTCCGGTAACTGCAACATAACGAAATTCCTCCTTGGTACTTCCTTGATCATATAACCTCTGGCAGCCCAGTCCATTTAGCATCAGGAAAACAGGACTGCCGATAATAATATTCGGCAACCAGGCCATCACATAAAAACAGTAACTTATACCACCCTATTCCGCCCGTTCTTCCAGCTCGCCTTCCAGTTCCATATACAGTTTGCGCAAAGCATCCTTTGTTTCCGGCAAGGCCTTCCACATACCTCGCTGTTCTGCTTCCAGCAGTTTTTCCGTCATCCTGTGCAGCGCCCAGGGATTTACTTCGTTCATCCACTGGCGCAGTTCCGGATCCAATGCCAGTTTTTTCGCAAAACCTTCATACATCCAGTCTTCCAGCACCTCACTGGTACAGTCCCATCCGTAGGCGTGTGCCACAAGATTTGCCAGATCAGACGCTCCCTTGTACCCGTGTTTCTTCATTCCCTGAATATATTTCGGGTTCATGCTCTCACCCCGGAATACGCGTCGTATCTCTTCGCCCAGGCTGCGGGTCTCCGCTTTGGCACGGTCTGCGGTGTCACCGATATAACAGCGTGGCATTTTTCCCCGTATGCTGTGTACCGCTGCATTCATTCCGCCGCAATAAGCGTTGAAATCATCGGAATTCAGCAGATGCACTTCATGATTGTCTGAGTTCTTAATGGTGATATCAATCGTGGCCAACCGTTTCCGAAACAACTGGGGCAAATAGGTTCCCTGCGCATTTTTCCCGTACACATGAGCACCCCATCGCACATAAACATCTGCTAGGTCGTGAACCGTCTCCCAGTTCTTTCCTTCGATCATATGGGCCACCCCGGCCCCGTAACTTCCCGGCGGGCAGCCGAAGATACGCCAGGATGCCTGTTCATAAGCAGTCTCTTTGTCTTCGCCTTCTTTTTCCAGATCCCCTGCGTCCTGGTCTACATGCTTTTTGATATAATTCTCTTCCGGCGATTCGTCCAGCGCTTTCACAAGGTTCACCGCTTCTTCCATCATTTCTACCACGGAAGGCATGGTATCCCGGAACAGACCGCTGATCCGGGCCGTCACATCAATACGGGGACGCTGTAGCTCTTTCAACGGAATGACCTCCAGATCCTTTACACGCAGACTGCCTTTCTGCCAGATTGGACGCACCCCCATCAAATAAAAGAATTCCGCAATATCCTGCCCGTTGCTGCGCATATTGGAATCCGACCAGATGACCATCCCGATGCTTTCGGGATAATGGCCCTCCTCTTTGATAAACCGGTTCACCGCCTGATCCGCCAGCAGTTTCCCAATCTCCCAGGCAACCGGCGTGGGAATATTGTAGGGATCGACACCGTAAAAATTGCGCCCTGTGGGCAGGATATCCGCCCGGCCGCTGGTAGGCGCGCCCCCCGGCCCCGGTTCGATAAACTCCCCGTCCAGCGCCCGCAACGTATTTGTGATTTCCTGTTTTGTCTTTGCCAGATTGGGCGCCAGTTCATCCGTGATAAATGTTGAAATCGTTTTCAGATTCGCAGTATTCTCTGTGTCTAAATGCAAATTTTGCACCAGTCCTGAAGCCAGCAGTGAATCGACCGATTCTTCAGTCAGCCCCTGTTCCGTCAGATATGTAACTATCTCCGTACAGATTTCCCATACCCGGTCCAACAGCTGCGCGCAGGTCTGCCCGCCCGGCAGGATTTCACCGCTCTTTTCTTCCAATTCATCATAATCGTATCCAAAAGCTGAACAGATTATCTTTGGCAGTGAAGGAATTTCCCCATTTTCCACGCGGGTCAGCACCAGCAGGAATTCTCTCAGGTCTTCGCCCTCCGGCGGGCAGCCCAAAACATGAAGTCCCGTGCGAATCTGCATATGCTTCAGTTTTTCCACGTAGGTATGTACCTTTAACAGATGGTCATCTGCAGACAAGTCCTCTTGCGGAAGCTCTTGTTCCAGATGCATGACTGCAACTTTTTCCAGTATCTTTTCCTGCACAACCATTTCACTGCCAGGCTGCTGCACTTTCATCTGCGCATATTCATCCAGCAGTTTTTCCAGTTCCGCCAGGTCCTCGTACACTTCCGCCTGGCCAGTGGGCGGGTTCAGATGCCCGATGAGGCAGGCTGAACCCCGTCGTTTCGCCTGAATCCCTTCCCCGACAATGGTTACATAATAGGGATAAATATCCGGAAGGTCGTCCAATGCCACATCCGGATAACATTTGCCCGAAAGACCGGCATTTTTACCGGGCAGCCATTCCAGGGAGCCATGGGTACCCACATGGATGACTGCGTCCGCTTTCCACTCATCCCGCAGCCATTTATAGTAAGCCAGATAGTAATGCGGCGGAGGGCAGGCCGGATCGTGGATGATCTTGCCTGCGTCTTCACCAAAACCCCGGGGCGGCTGCATGCCTATGTAAATGTTACCGTTTGGGATGCCGGGTATCAGAAGGGAATCGTTATGGCAAAACACAGTACCCGGCGCCTCGCCCCAGGAAGCAGTCATCTCTTTCTGCACAACGGGATCCAGTTTGATAAACCACTTCTTATACTCTTCAGCAGAGACTCTTCCCGCTGCTTTTTCTATCTGTTTTTCAGTCAGGAACCGCCGGTCATTGGTAAAGCCTGCTGTTATCTTTTCTATCAGTTCCTTACCGTTTTCCGGCAAAAAGTCCGTCCGGTAGCCAGCTTCCTTCATCGCCTGCAGAAGCAGTACAACGCTGGCCGGAGAA
>CAJOKZ010000051.1 GCA_905235335.1 uncultured Succiniclasticum sp. | reverse complement strand
AATCACAGGCACTTTTTATATTTTCACCTGTGATTTTAAAAAAATCGAAATTTTTCAATTTTCAATTCTGACCTTTTGACTTTGACTTAATTTATAATACCATCATAAGCTGCCGGAAGTGGATCTTGCGCGCAAACAACACATGACAATTTCGCGCAAAGACGCTCTTTGCCGGAACGCTTCCTCATCCCAGTTTCAGCGCGGGAACCGCGTTTAAGTCCCAGGGACTCACAACCCCCGCCCGATACATGTAATACCCCCGGCAGGCGATCATCACCGCATTGTCGGTGCACAGTATCTTTGTGGGATGCACCAGCCTGGCGCCTGCTTTTTCCGCCGCCGCTGCCAGTTTATCCTGAAGGTTCCGGTTGGCGGACACGCCCCCGGCCAGCACGATCTCTTTCAGCCCCGTGGCCCTGATGGCCAGCACGCTCTTTTGCACCAGCACGTCGGTCACTGCTTCCTGGAACGAGGCTGCCACATCCGCCTTATTGACAGGGCGCCTTGCCTGTTCTTCGTTATGCAGGTAATTGATGACGGCCGATTTCATGCCGCTGAAGCTGAACTGGAACGGGTCATCCAGCATGGCGCGGGGGAACTCGATGGCACTAGGATCCCCTTCCCTGGCCAGTTTTTCAATTTCCGGGCCGCCGGGATACGGCATCCCCATCACCCGTGCGATTTTGTCAAAGGCTTCCCCTGCCGCGTCATCCCGTGTCTGTCCCAGCATCTCAAAGCTGTTGTACCCGGTCACCTTCAGCAGCGCCGTATGCCCGCCGGACACTACCAGGGCCAGGAACGGCGGTTCCAACTCTTTATCCGTCAGGAAATTCGCAAACACATGACCTTCCAGATGGTTGACGCCGATCAGCGGCTTACCTGTTGCCCAGGCCAGCGCCTTCGCGGCAGACAGGCCCACCAGCAGCGCCCCTACCAGGCCGGGACCGTAGGTCACGGCCACCGCATCGATCCGGTCCAGCGCTACTTGCGCCTCCTTCAGGGCCGTATCGATGACAGGCATGATATGCTCAATATGCTTGCGGGACGCGATCTCCGGCACCACACCCCCAAATTTCCGATGAATCGCAATCTGGGAAGAAATGATGTTGCTCAATACGTCCCGGCCGTTTTTAACTACAGAAGCAGCCGTTTCGTCACAGCTGCTTTCTATCCCTAAAATATATACGTCTTTCTGTTCCATATCGTTTTCCTGAAATATAAGCTGCGCGGGACAACGGGGTCACACTTCCCCGGACCGGTACAGCCACATGATGACAGCGCCCTCATGGGTGTCACTGTAATAGTCCGGCCGCACGCCGCCGGATACAAACCCGCAGCGCTCATAGACCTTCCGTGCCGCCAGGTTGCTTTCCCGGACTTCCAGTGTGACAGCTTCCGCCGCCGCATCCCAGGCTTTTCGGATCAGCGCCTGCGTCAGCGCAAGGCCGAGCCCCCGGTTTCGCATCGCCTTTTGCACCGCGACCCGCATGACCTGCGCCTCCCCTGCCACGATCCAGATGCCCGCGTATCCGACGACAGCGCCTTCCGTCTCTTCGACGATCCAGCAAGCGATGGGGCTGTTCAGTTCCCTCTGCCATGTGGCAGCGCTCCAGGGATCAAAAAAAGACTCCCTGTCTATCTCCATGATTGCCGGCATATCCCTGTTTTTACAACAGCGGAATGTGACAGGCGGCAGATCGTCAGACCGATGCGCTGTCCCTACTCCTTCGGATGCCGTTTGTCCCATAACTCCTCTGCCTCCGATTTCCGGATATAATAAGGGCGCATGGAAAAAATATCCGCGCCGGTGAGCGCTTCCAGTCCCTCGGCCGCCAGTGCCACAGAAGACGCCTTCGGCAGGCGCACCTGCTCCGGCGCCGCAACGATGCCGACCGGCAGTTCCCTTCCCAGCATCCGTCTGCATTCCCCCAGCAGGATGACCGGTTTGTCCTGTTCCTGCAGCTGTTGCAATAACGCATCCGCGCCCATCATCGAAACAGGCTTCACGGTTATGAGGTCCCTGCCCTCCCAGGTGTAAAGGGCCGAATAAAAATTTCCCTTCTGCGCATCCAGAACCGGAGCCAGCACAACGCCTTCCACCGGGATGTTCCAGGCCATGGCCTCAAGGGTGTTGACGCCGCAGATGCCGCATTGCCAGGCGTAGGCAATGGCCTCCGCCGCCGCCAGCCCGATCCGCAGGCCGGTAAAGGATCCCGGTCCGATACTGACCGCGATCCGGTCTATCTCTTCTTTTTTTATCCCCGTACGGGAAACCATCTGCTCAATCTGTGGCATCAGGCCTTCCGAATGGGTCAGTCCGACGGAAATATCATATTCCGCCAGGATCTTCCCGTCTTTTACCAGGCCTGTCGTACAAACCTCTGTCGCCGTGTCAAGCGCCAGCGTTAACATGCCGCAACACTTCCTTGCTTATCGCGTTATACCGAAGCCCCAGGGGAATCAGTTCCACCACGCGGCCATCCGGTACAATCGACAGATTTACCTGCAAATATTCCGGGGGCAGTTCCGAAACAAACAGATCGCCCCACTCTATAAGGGATACCCCTTCACCGCCTACATACTCATAAAATCCGATATCTGCCAGCTCTTCCGGGGAATCCAGCCGGTACAGATCAAAATGGCGCACTTCCATGACCGTCCCGTTGTATATATTCATCAGGGAAAAGGTCGGGCTCACCACATCCTCTTCTTCCACCCCGAGGGACCGGCAGACGCCTTTGCTCATCAGGGTCTTGCCCGCGCCCAAATCACCGCTGAGACAATACACATCCCCGTCCGCTGCCAGTGTTCCCAGCAGCCTGCCAAAATTTTCCGTCGCAGTTTCATCGGCCAAAAAGAACCGGTATCCGGTCCCGCCCGTTTCTTTCTGCCATGTGATGCCGGTCAGCTCCGGCTGCTGTTCGGGGACAGGCCCCGCACCGTCCGGATTATTTTCTTTCCGGCCGCTCTTCCTGCACGAGTGGGTATCCATATAAATGTTTTTCTCCTTAAAAAATAGTAAAAATAAAATAGAAAAAATGACTGAACAAAGTTACTTCTTATCGCCTGTCTTCTTATCTTTTTGCTTTTCCGGTTTTGCCAGCACATCCGGATTCCGTGTCAACGGATCCAGCAGATCCATATGTCCGCTGATCGTCTCTATATCCTTCCCTTCCACCAGGAACTTGACCTTCTTTATTTCCGGGAACTCGGTCAGGGTGCAGACAATGGCGTTGACCATCATCCTTTCGTTAAAGGAACCCTGTCCCCGGGACGCGAAGTTCTGGTTAAAATCCACAGTGACCGTATCGCCGTCAGTTTTTACACTGCGCACCTTCGTCCCGACAGGAAACAGGTTCATCAGCTGTTTGGAAACCGGGTCCGTATGGATCAGCGCTTCCAGCGCCCCTTCTTCCTTCGTCTTTTTGCCGGCCGCATATCTTACTTTTTCCGGGATCAGGATCTGTTCCCCGTTTTTCTGCACGCGGTATACCACAAATTCTTTGGTCAGGGGATTGGGATCCTTCACTTCCGTCGTAACGGAACCTTTCTGCCCCGTTACATCCTTGACCTCGCCTTTTTTCCCCGTGAGCTTTTCCGTGGGCTCACACCCGGTCACCGCCAGCAGCAGGACAAGCATCAGCAGCATGCAGATTTTTTTCAACATTGTCGCCCGCCTCCTGTCCTCAACCGCCAAAATATTCTTTTAATCCGTCAAGCACTGCCTTGGCGATGGTCTTTTGGAACCAGGCGCTGGCAATCTGCTGTTCTTCCTGCGGGTTGCTCAGGAATCCTACTTCCAGCAATACCGCCGGGATATAGGACCGTTTGATCACGTAAAAATTCGCCTGCTGGGTGCCCATGTTCCGCATTTTGGAAGCAACCGACAGTTTCTTCTGGATCGCGTTGCCCAGTTTGTAATCATAACCCGATTTGGGATAGTAGTATGTGGCGATACCGCCGACACTCCGATTGTTATTGGCATTATGGTGGATACTGACAAACGCGTCCGCGCGATTGCGGGTGCTGACATCCACACGGGCCTGCAGTTCATTTTTCGCCGAAGCAAACTTGCCGTACACGTCCACATCTGTCGTGCGTGTCATGGAAACAAGGGCGCCTTCCGCCGTCAGATACTGTTTCAGATAATTGGCGATCAGCAACGTGGAGGTCTTCTCCTTGTTCCCTCTGGGGCCGATGGCTCCGGGATCAGATCCGCCATGACCCGGATCGATGGTGATCCGTTTTCCTTTCAGTCCGCCGGTCGTAGCAAAGTTGACCCGGTTTCCCACTGGGGATGCGGGCGTGTTTCCCGGCCGGATCACCGGACGGCGGACCGATGTAGCGCCGTATTTCATGGAGGCGTTCTTTACCTTATTGGTGGAAATATCCACTACAATGCGGGGCGGCCTTCCGGTGGAAGCATCTTGCTTTAACAGAAAATCCTTCACTTCCGAGCGCTGCACTTTTTTATTTACAGGTACCCTGACGGTGACGCCGGATCCGTCCCTGTCCACAATAAAGGAATTCGCCAGGTCGCTTTTGATGGAGCCCCTGCGGCTGACACGGGAGTCCAGGGTACCGGCAACCCGGATCTGCACTTCCCGGTCGTGGATGATGCTCACATTGTATTTCGTGTTTTCTGTCAGGTCTACCACCAGGCGCAGTACGTTAAATTTATCTACACCCCAGTTCACAGCCGTAACCGACGCCGCTGCCGAAGCGGTGCAGGCGGCCAGGATACAGAGGACGCAAAGGACAAATGAAAAAATCTTTCTACGCAAACCGCTACCTCCTTTGAGCGAAGCCGGATGTATCGTATGTGTCGCAACGCATGCTGTTATTTATTCCATCATATTTAAGTATTCTGTACAGTATAACAATTTATTTTAGCATGCATTAATAATAAATGCAAACCGCTGTTTCAGGTACAAGCCGGGATCTGTTTCCTGCCCGGCTTATGCGTCGAGCCCGAAAACCGCGCAAAGACGTCACTGCCTGCTGTGCGGCAGGCTCACGCGCCTGCGCGCCTCCGGCAGCATCTGCAGCAATTCGGACGCGGCCATTCCCACGCTGTCCCCGGCCGCCAGTTCCCCTGCCAGCCCGTGCAGGTACACGCCCGCCACGGCAGCGTCGGGAACCGCCAGTCCCTGTCCAATCAGCGCGGCAATCAGTCCGGTAAGCACATCCCCGCTGCCCCCCGTAGCCATGGCCGGCGTACCGGTAGTATTAATATATACGGTTCCGTCCGGCAACGCGATGACGGTCGGCACCCCTTTCAACACGATGACGCTCTGCCATCTTTCCGCAAACGAACGGGCGGTTTCCACCCGGTTCTGTTCGATTTCCGCAATCTTTAATCCCGTAATACGGGCCATTTCCCCGGGATGCGGCGTAAGCACCTTTTCAGCCAGCATATGGGACAGCAGTTCGGTATGATCCCGCAACGCGGTAACGGCGTCCGCATCAATGACACAGGGGACTTCGGCGGTTACCAGGATCTCCCGTATCCGATTCCCGGTTTCCTCCGAAACGCCAAGGCCCGGCCCGATAGCCAGCACATCCGCTTTCCCCATCGCTTCGGAAACAACCTCCGGCGCATCCGGCGCCAATCGGCCCGCTTCCTCGGGAAGTCCTTTTACCATCACTTCCGTCAGCTTGACCGCCAAAGGCTCCCGGACACTTTCCGGCGTCAGCAGCGTGACCAGGCCGGCCCCGCCTTTTACCGCCGCAAAACTGCATAACGCAGCAGCGCCGATGTACCCGCGGGATCCGGCCGCTACCGCAACGCGGCCCGCGCTTCCTTTATGGGCATTTTTAGGACGCGCCGGCAACAGGGACCTGACGGTCTCCGCTGTAACCAGATAGCGGGCTGCCCCGGCATCCCGCAAGAGGGAGGAAGGCATCCCGATATCCGCCACTTCCAGCTTTCCCGCACAGTCCGCCCCCGGGTACAGGTACAGCCCCAGTTTGGGCAGCGCCATGGTCACCGTCACGTCGGCCCGGACCGCATCCCGGTCGGCAGCGCCGGTATCCGCGTTCACCCCGGTGGGGATGTCGATTGCCAGCACCCTGCATTTCCCGTTATTTTTCCCGGCAAGGTTGATCTGACGGCACAAATTTCTGTACAGGGGCCTCATCGCGCCCGTAAAACCGGTCCCCAGCAGGGCGTCAATGATCAGATCCGCCTGTTGCAACAGCTGCCGGACTTCTGCCAGTTTCTCCTCATCTTCGGCATCCGCAACCTCCAGCACAGGCAGTCCGCAGGCAATCAAATACTGAAGTTCGTCCGCGGCGCTGCCCGAAAGATCCTCCGACGGGCAAGCCAGCACCAGCGTGACTGCCGCGCCGCGGTTGTGGAGCCACCGGCCGGCGCCGCTCCCATCACCGCCGTTATTGCCCTTGCCGGCAAAGATCACTATTTTTTTTTGACAGCAGGAGCCCAGCATCCGTTCCGCTGTGTCAGCCGCAGCACGGCCCGCGTTCTCCATCAGGACGATGCCGGGAATACCGATTTCTTCTTCCGCGGCGCGGTCCAGCGCCCGCATCTCTTCCGCCAGCAAAATCTGCATGGTCAGCGCCTCCTGTCATGTTCGTAAAATGTTACCCGTTCATTCCAGCACCACCACGGCCATAGCCGCAGCAGATGTATGGCTTAATGTAACATGGATCTTCTTCACACCCATCTTCTCTATGTACGAAGCAAAGTACCCGGTAACTTTCAGCTTCCCTGCTTCATCGTTGACTACGGAAATTTCTGTCAGTTCTCCGCCCCGCAGCCCTGTGCCGATCGCCTTCAAAAACGCTTCCTTGGCAGCGAACCGGGCCGCATAGCTTTGCGCCCTGTCACCTTTCGGACCGGTACAGTAGGCAATTTCTTCCGCAGTATAGACCCGTTCCTTGAACCCGTTACGCGCTATCGCATTTCGGATCCGTTCCACTTCTGCCAAATCACAACCGATTCCGATCATACTGTTCCCCGTTTCTGAGCAAACGCGAATATTGGGGATCCGGCCGTCCGGGTCCTCCCGCACTGCTTCAGCTTCTGCCTCTTACGCGGCGCATTATCCAACCTGATCCCCGGCGGCACCGGCCGCCTGTTCCACAACTTCTTCCGCCTTGGCTTCCATCGTGTCCGCGGCTTCTTCCGCCGCAGCCTTTATGTCGTCGGCCGCTTTTTCTGCCTGTTTCGCAGCCGCTTCTTCCGCCTTCAGTTCCTCTTCCCTGGCTTTCGCCGCAGCCTGTTCGGCCGCGACTTTGTCGGCTTCGGCTTTCGCTGCCATGCCCTGGGCGTCTAACCGGTCGCTGGAACCGTAGTTGTAAACCGCGATCTCATCAGCCGCATACACTTTTCCCAATGCGACGGCGATCGCTTCCGACTGCGCTTTGTCCTTGACATATACATTCATGAAGAAAGGCTCGTCCGTAATGACATAGTCGGCGGCGTCACTGTAGACATACAGTTTGCCCCCGTCCTCACTGTAACTGTTCACCTTTTTTTCGACAGGATAGTTTTTCCTGTTGTCGTAAAGCCCCGTCACACCGTCCGCAAGATGGACTATACCGACACGCTTTTCCTTTCCGAACGTATACACTTTCCGTTCGCTTGTCTCATCATCTTTTGTGGTCGGAACCACACCGGCAGCCTGTTTGGCAAATTCTTCCGCCTTCTTTTTCGCGCAATCGAAAACATCCTCTGCCGTCATATTTTTTTCTTTCAAATATTTTTGTCCCAGTTTATACGCCGCATAACAAGCCACACCCGCAATCAACAGTTTTTTCATTTTTCCCATTGTAATTCCCTCCCTGCTTTTATGAAAAATAGACCCATGGATTTTACGGTACTGTCCGTCCGTTCATCCGCCACGCGATGCCCGACAGGCATATCGGATGCGCCGACGCAAAATCGCCGGCAGACGCCCGGATGAACGGCCCAATGATTTCTGAAACGAAATCTTTTCATATTATTGTATCATAAAGTTTTTCCTCGATAAACCGTAAATGCGAATATTTCTAAAAAACCTCACAAATAAAAAAGAGACTTTCGACGAAAACTCATCGAAAATCTCTTAACCTGGGGAATAGACGTTACTTCACGTCAATGTTCCCGTTGTTCACGTAAATTTCCACGCTGTCCCCGGATTTGATCTCCCCGTTGACAATCTTTTTGGAAAGCACGTTTTCCACGCTGTGGACGATAAGCCGTTTCAGCGGCCTTGCGCCGAACTGGGGATCGAATCCCTCTTTTGCCAGCAGGGCTGCCGCTTCATCGGTGCAGCTTACACGGATGTCCAGCTGTTTGTTCACCCTGTCGCCCAGCTCTTTCAGGATCAGTTTTACGATGTCCCTGATCTGCTCCGGCTGCAATGCCTTGAATACAACAATATCATCAACGCGGTTCAGGAATTCCGGACGGAACCGGGTCAGCAGCAGCTGACGAACCCCTTCGCTGTCCAGCTCCCCTTTGGCTTCCATGATCTGCTGGCTGCCAATATTGCTGGTCATGATGATCAGCGTATTCTTGAAGTCCACGCTGCGTCCCTGGCCGTCGGTAAGACGCCCGTCGTCCAGCACCTGCAGCAGCGCGTTAAACACATCGGGATGGGCTTTTTCAATTTCATCAAACAGGATGACCGAATAGGGATGGCGCCGGACCGCTTCTGTCAGCTGACCCCCTTCGTCATATCCCACATAACCGGGAGGCGCCCCGATAAGGCGGGACACGGTATGTTTCTCCATGTATTCGCTCATGTCGATGCGGATCATATTCTTCACATCGTCAAACAATACTTCCGCCAGGGTTTTGGCCAGCTCTGTCTTGCCAACACCCGTGGGCCCCAGGAAGATGAAGGAACCGATCGGCCGGTTGGGATCCTTGATACCTGCGCGGGCACGGACAACCGCTTCCGCCACAGCCTTCACGGCTTCATCCTGTCCTACCACATGCTCGTGCAGTGTTGCTTCCAGATGGATCAGCTTCTCCCGTTCCCCGGTTCCCAGCCGCTGTACCGGGATCCCGGTCCAGGTGCTGACGACGCGGGCGATATCGTCCTCGTCCACTTCTTCCTTCAGCAGGGCATCCTCCCCGCCGGAGGATTTTTCCAACGCCTGCAGCTGCTTCTGCAGCTCCGGCAGGCGGCCGTACTTCAACTCCGCCAGCTTGTTCAGGTCATAGTCGCGCTCGGCCCGCTCCATCTCCTGCTTCACGGCGCCGATTTCTTTTTTCACTTCCCGCACCTTTACGATGCCGGCTTTTTCCTCGTCCCAGCGTTTGATCAGGGCCGCGTTCTCTTCCCGCAGCTTGGCCAGCTGCTCCTGCAGTTTGGCCAGCCGGTCCGCGGAAGCAGGGTCCTCCTCTTTCTTCAGGGCCTGCTCCTCGATTTCCAGCTGCAGTATCTTCCGCTTGCTTTCGTCGATCTCCGTCGGAGAGGAATCGATCTCCGTGCGCAGGCGGGCCGCCGCTTCATCCACAAGGTCGATGGCCTTGTCCGGCAGGAACCGGTCGTTGATATACCGCTGGCTCATCACCGCAGCCGCCACCAGGGCCGCGTCCTTGATCCGCACGCCATGATGGTTTTCATAGCTTTCCTTCAGGCCCCGCAGGATGGAAATGGTATCCTCCACGCCGGGCTCGTTGACCATGACCGGCTGGAAACGGCGTTCCAGCGCGCTGTCCTTCTCAATGTATTTATGATATTCGTTCAGGGTAGTCGCGCCGATGCAGCGCAGTTCACCCCGGGCCAGCATGGGCTTCAGGATGTTGCCTGCGTCCATGGAGCCTTCCGCCGCGCCTGCGCCTACCACCGTATGCAGCTCATCGATGAACATGATGATCTGACCGGCGCTGTCGGACACTGCCTTCAGTACCTTTTTCAGCCGTTCCTCAAATTCGCCGCGATACTTGGCGCCGGCCACCAGAGCAGCCAGATCCAGCGCATACAGGGTCTTGTTCTTAAGGTTTTCAGGCACGTCCCCTGCCACGATGCGGCGGGCCAGCCCTTCCACGATCGCCGTTTTGCCGACGCCGGGTTCGCCGATCAGCACCGGATTGTTCTTTTTCCGGCGGCTTAAGATCTCGATGGTACGCCGGATCTCGTCATCACGGCCGATGACCGGGTCCAGCTTGCCCTGCCGCGCACGGGCCGTCAGGTCCTGCCCGAATTTTTCCAGCGTCTTCTTGCTTTCATCGCTGGCGGAACTGTTGAGATAATGCTCATACAGCTTTTCAATCTTATTGCCGTCGATGCCGTATTTTTTAAACAGGGACGTCACTTCATTGCTTCCGTCACTGGCCAGCGCGGATGCCAGATGGCCGACGGTTACGGTGCCCTGTCCCGCCTTGCGGAGCATCACACCGTTGACGCGGGCGAAATCCGTGCTCATGAGCAGCTGACGGTCCTGCCCTTTTACCGAAGGGATCCGGTTCACAAGGGCACGCGCCTCACCGGTAAAGGTGTTTTCATCAATCTTAAATGTCTGCAGCAGGAACTTAAAGAACTCATCACTGCACAGGGCCAGCAGAAGATGCGCGCTGGTCACCTCCTGGTTGTAATTCATCAATGCCTGCTGCTGCGCCGCCTCAATAACGGCCTTTACTTCATCCATATAGTTTTCATTCATAGCGTATCACTCCTTCTGAAACATCTCCCTTTTTCACGGGAAAATTTTAATTTAACAATTTAAAATTTACTATTTTGCACTTTACAAAATGTGGAAAAAGCTATATGTTAATGGAAAGAACCTCCTCTTTGTCATATTTACGGAATTTTATTATGTGAGGAAATTATCATGCAAACCAATGTCATCGCCTACCGACTGTTCGATGTAGCAAACGAGATCAATCTGGACAATGTGCAGGCACTGTGGCACAGCCATAACAAACTTACCTCCCGCCTGCGCTTTGACCGCATTTCCACAAAATCCATCACCTTCCACGATCCGCCGGTTCTGGTAGAACTGGGATTTCACGAGATGAATATCGGCGGCCGGGACTATCTGGTTGAGGTAAAGGCCCGGATCCAGGATCTGGGTGTAATCTGCATCCTCTTCAACATCCAGCCGGAGGAAGATATAACCTATCAGGAGTATCTGGATCTGGCGCTGGCGGTGGAAGAAATGCCGGACGAAGATTTCCGCCATTTCCTGGACATCACGATGGAAACCATCGGACCGGCCTGCACCAGCCAGAACATCTCCGGTTATGTGGAAGATTTCGTGGTGTACTATTTCAAAGATCCCATCCCCGAGGACTGGGACATCGTCCCCATCCTGCTGAAAGAGCGGGAGCCTGTCAACGAGGAATCCCGCAGGGAAACGCTCGCCAACCGTTTTTCCTATTCGGACGATGTGACCTGGCTGACCTGGGACAGCGCCGTGGTCTATGACCCGACCGGAATCATGGACGTTCCCGACCTGCTTGAATTTGCCAATGCCCAGTATCTGGAACTGCGGTATTACGACAACCTCCTGAACCACGCCATCGACAAGACCTACGATGTCATCGAGGAGAAGAAAAAACTCAAAGACATCGGAATGTTCCGCAAAATGCGCGATGAACTGCTGGAAACCATGGCGGATGTCAGCAGCCTCACCAGCAACATCACCAACGCGCTGCTGGTCACGGAAGATATCTTCTATGCCAGGGTCTATACGCGCTACATGCAATTGCTGCGGGCGTCCGTATGGCAGGAGAACATTGAGCGCAAGATGCAGGTGCTGCAGCGCTGTTACAACATGCTGAACGAAACAGTCACCAGCCACCACTTGGAGCAGATGCGCAAGTACAGCATCTCGCTGCTGACAATTATCATGTTCATCCTGCTGGGGATCGCGATCTTCAAATAACGGTTGGAAGATACACGCCCGGTCATTCTTGTTGCGGTTTATTCCGCAGCATGTTGTTAGCACTCTCACCGCTTGACTGCTAAATCGTTTCCAAAATAAAAGGCAGGTTCAAGAGTCTCCGGAAACGGAGGCTCTTTTCTTTTGCCTGCTTTTATTATAATGCATAAAGTCAAAAAGTCAAATGCTTTTTTGCCTTTTGCTGTTTAGTTTTCAAATTGTTCACAAACTGAAACCGGGATATATGCCCTGCCCGTCCAATGCGGACAGCGCAACGGCTGTGCAAAGCAGTCACCGGCTGCGATTCCACGGACTCATGCGCCTGCGGCATCGGAACCCGGGGCCTCGCCGCCCAGGGGAATCCGTGACAAACCCCGGCTTATTTTTTCAGTGTTTCGATCCATTTTCTGAAGGCTTTGCTGACCGCCTTGCGCGAAGTCTGCTGCTCCGCCGCCAGATCGCCCAGCAGGAAGCCGCTCTGCCTCGCTGCGAGGACGGTATTGGCTTTCAGCAGTTCTTCCGGGACGGCCTGTCCCAGGGAATTGACCCGTTCCATGTCGCGCACTGTTTCGCCCAGCTTTTCGAGCCGTTTCCGGCTTTCTTTGTCCAGATCGGATAATTTATACTGTTCGTTGGCAGCGATGAGATAATGCAAATCTTTGCTCAGGCGCAGCGCCACGGCATACCCCGGCTCCGTCAGCCTGATCTCTGTATTTTTCTTTTGCGGCGCCTCGTTGCCGGCAACAGCGGCGGCGGCCTGCCCGACCCGGGCCTCTTTTTTCTGCTCCAGCGCGTCTTCGATTTTTTCCAGTATCGTCTTCACGCGGACCTGCAGCAGCTGTCCGGCCTGCAGGAATTCCTGCGACTTCCAGACGGCGCCCTCCATGACCGACCACAGGGAAAAGACGATGCCGGAATACATTCCGGACAACACCTGCCGCTGGATTTCATCACCGATACTGTCGATCCGGTTTTCCAGCAGGCGGGTCACCTTATCGCTGCCAAGCCGCCCGTCAGCCAGCTTGAACAATGTTTTCCACCGGCGCAGCAGGGCCTTGGTATCCCGCAGCTGCTGCAGGGGGCGCAGGGCTCCCTGCAGGTTCGCCTCCATGCCCGCACAGCCCTCCATCATAGGCTGCAGCCAGTACAGAAGCTCCTGCAGCCGTTCAAAATACGGCAGGAAGATACGGTCCGCCTCTGTCTGCATCCGGCTGGAATCCGCAAAGACGTTCTGTTCTTCCATGATCATCGTGCCGTATGCGTAAAACTGTTTTTTACATTCCGCGGAATACCCCTGCTCCCAGTCAATCTCCGGAACCGGCCGGGTTCCCTCCGGTTCCAGTTTGTCCAGCAGCGCCAGTCCCCGGGCAAATTTGCTGCGGGACTCCGTGAATACGGGTACGGCAGCGGCAACCTGCGCGGTATAAGCAAGCAGATCCGCCAGGGATCCTTCCTTTAATTCCAGTTCAACCTCATTAATAGTTTCCTTTTTCCCGCCGGCAGAGATAAATCCCTGATCGATGGCCATCTCCACCACCGTTTCCTTTGTTACCTGCAGCAGGCGGAGCTCGCGCTTCACCCTTACGGAAAACAGCTTTTCAATCTGGGCCGCACCCAGGATGCTGTCCAGATCTATCCGGAGGTCTTGCCCTGCAAATACCGTCAGATCCGGTTTCGCATTTTTCACCGGCACATTGTATTCCTTCCGCGCCGTAAGGCCGCCGGCGCCACTTTTGTCAAATTTAACGGTCGCTTCATATTTTTTCCCGTTTTGCCGAATGCGGTAAGCAACGCCCGCCTGTTTCAGCAACAGGTCGCGGGTATCAAAATAAAGACTCGCCAGCTTTACCGTTTTATGGCTTCCTTTTTTCGTCTTTTTGGCAACCAGCGGGGAAGAAAGCAAAACTTTCACATCTTTTTTGGCAATTAATAATTTGATTTCCGTTTCAGTGTTCTTTTCCATTGTTACAACTCCCTGCACGTAATCCCGATCGGGTCAAATCCTGCAATACCCGCAAAGCCGGAACCGTTTCCCGGCGGACGGGCCCGTTTCGTGACAGCCCTTCTTTCCGGAACCGGCACAACGGCACGGACCGGCTGCGGCCCTTCCGTAATTTCGCGTCATGCTTTTGTTATTATATCACAAAAGAGAAGAGACCGGTGAATCATTAATCAGCCGTTCCCGTCTTTTTCGCGAAGATGCTTCCGTTCCCCGCCCGCATACCAGAATACCAGGGGAACGCCAAAGGCCAGCACAAGCATCACCGCTGAAAAAACAAAACCGGACTCCCCGCCCAACGCATCGCCTAATACGTTGTACGCAACCGCGCCCGGCAGTATGCCCAGCAACGTGGTGAAAACAAAAGTTGCCAGCTTCATCTTCGTACAGCCGGCCACCAGGCTGATCACATCGTAGGGGAACAGGGGCACGGTCCGCAGCCACAGCATACGCCGGAAATTTTTCGCCCCGTCGGACAAATATTCATGGATGCGGTTCCCCCACCGGCCGCCGTGCAGACTCAAAAATTCGCCGCCGATCCCCGTGCGGGCCATGTAAAACAGCAGCACCGCGCTGCCAAGTCCCCCTGCCGTCAGACAGGGGATCCCGATCTGCGGCGGGAACAGGATGCCCGCCGCCACGTTCAGGAGCAGGCTGGGAAACAGCAGAAGCGGACGCACGATATACAACAAAATATAAACGGCAGGCCCCCAAATGCCGAACCCCGTCACCCATCGCCGCACATCCTCCACCGACCGGGGATGGAACACACCCGGCAGATACCAGAGCAGCGCAATGAGCAACAGGTACACGGTGACCAGCACCGCATGGCGGTGGGTTCGTAAAACCCCAAAAAATCGGCTCATAAAAGAAAACGCCTTTCCAATGTTTCATCAACAACTTCTGTATTATATTATAACTATTTCAGAAGAGCAACGCGCTGCATTGGCCGGAGCCGGCGGAAAGACCGGGACCCATCGGGAGCGGGGAAGGTTCCCGCTATTTTTTATTTCCAGATGAGGAAGCGGTCCTGTGAATTATAAACCTACAGGCCGGTCGTAAAATATTCATTGATTATATTCATAGCCACATTGCCCATGATGGCTCCCTGATGCCCTACTCCCGGAACGGTCACAAGCCTCCAGTTAAACGGAACTCCCATTTCTTCCGCTTTAGCCTTTGCTGTTTCAAAAAACTTTTTGCCGCGGGCCAGGCGATTTAAGCCCTGCCTGTCTGCCTCCGGCGTCATGCGCAGATTTTTGGAGCGTTTCACATCCGCTTCCCCCAGCAAAAGAACGACCGGCCTTGCAAAAGCCGCCGCCAGTTCAGCATCGCCAATGGGAACCCCGGCAAGCCCGTATGGGTAAGGGACATCTTTTTCCGGCATTGTATATAAGCCTGCATTCGAAGGCATAATCAGGCAGGCATCCGTTTTCCCGCCAAAAAGCACATACCGGTGGACTATCTGTCCTCCGGCAGAATGTCCGAAAATCACTACCGGGCTTGTATACGCTCCCGTTCTTTCTATCAGATCGCCGATGATACGGTCAACAGCCGGCAGCACCCAACGGTCTTTCGGCTGCAGACGTCCGGTTCCGTCCGTCCTGTCCATGATATTGGCTGTATTATAATACCGCGATCCCGGATATTTTTCGTTTGTAAATTCAGGACAGATAATCAGCAGGTCGTTCCCGTCTGCATGGGAGATCCAGCCAGCCCGATAGCCCTCCGCATTCCGATTCATGCCGTGAAAGACGAACACTATGATTTTTCCCGGCTGCCAGCCGGCAGAACGGTATACATGTACCCTGACCGGGTCGTTTGTCACACCGGTACTCTCTTCTATTACATAGCTGCTGGTTCCAACCGGCAGGGATGCGGCAAAAACGCCGCGGGGCAAAACCAACAACAGGCAAAGCGCGCACCATGTTAAAACGCAAATCCATTGCCTGTGTTTTGCAAATGAGCGGGTCTTTCTTTTCGCAAAATCATTCATAAAACATCTCTCCTTATATTGATTCTGACCGCTGAAAATCAGAATTTATGTGCCCGTCTGATACCGCCTTCGTTTTTTCATTCTTTGTTTATGCGGCAAACGCAAAGACTGTGCAAACCCGTCACCGATTGCGATTCCACGGACTCATGCGCCTGCGGCTTCGGAACTCGGGGCTTTGCCCCTCAGACAGCCTCGCCGCGACGGCGCCTTTCGTCTCATGGAATAACGCAATCGTTTCCGATGGTTTGCCCCTGCCTTTGCCTTGCCGCATAAGGTAATGCACGATAAAACTTTACATCACTCTTTTTACAAATCGCCCTCGTTAATTGATCATACCGCTTTCCAGAGATTATAAAAGCAAATCACGTACAACAGAATAATAATTATTTTCCGTATCAGTTGCTGGGGCATAAAAGGATACACCTTGTTCCCCAATGCAATTCCGCAAGCAAGACCCGGCAGCAGGTAAATAAATTCCCCGGCCGCATCACCAAGATAAACTCCCGAAACCCACAACGCTGCCAGCGAACACAGATTACTGAATAAGAAATAGCAGATACAGGTAGCGCGGAATACAGGCTGCGGCATGGATGTGTAAGCAAAATAAAGCACCAGCGGCGGGCCTGCCATACCTGTCGTCATCGCCATAATACCCGCCAGCATACCCGTCAGAATTGTATTTCTCCGGGTTTCCTCAAACCGTTTGCGCCGCCATTCCATGATGGTAAGCGTAAAAAGGATGATAACGCTGACGACAATCTTTAATCCATCCCCCGGCAGCTGGCGAAAAACCACTAATCCCAACGGTATGCCCGCCAACGCCCCGCACCCGAGTTCTGCGATACGCTGCCAGTTAACCAGCTTCCAAACCAGCAGAAGCTGCGTACTGTTTCCGCAGGCTGCCAGAAAAAACATGACGATGACCGTAAACTTCGGTTCATAAAAAAACATCAGAAGCGGCGCCGCCACCATGACCAGACCGAACCCTGTGATCGCTTGGAGAAACGCCGCCAGAAAGACGCACAACATCGGTCCTGCATGAGCCGGCAGGCCGGAAAGATACATGGCAAGATGCAACTATACCCAACTCCCTTACAAGCTGCTTAACTTCCAACAAATCCACTTTCTTGCGCAAATTTTCCCGCAACCGTTCTGCAATCTCATAGAAGCGCAAACCCGTCTGCTTTCATTTTGCTTTTGTTGATCAAAACCGGCGTATTTCCTACAGATTTCTTTCCCGCTTGATATCGAGCCGCTCTTTCGCCAGCGTAATCGCCGCGTTGATCATAACACCGGCCACCGCGATGAACAGGATCAGCGCAATGTCAACCGTTCCCACAACCGCCAGCTTCAGCAGGGAACGCATGGGGGGAACCACCAGGATGCCGATCTGCAGCAGAACGCCGACGGCCGTGATAATATTCAGGGCTTTGTTGTTCCAGGATTCTTTCGTGAAAAAGGCCAGGCTGCCCTTGACCTTGCAGACATACGCCATCAGCATCTCATTGATGGCCAGCGTGCTGAAGCAATAGGTCCGGCACAGTTTCAACAGTTCTTCGTTGCCTTCCAGACTGCCCAGGATATTTCCCGTTCCGTACTGCGCGATCACGGGAAGCAGGAATGCCAGCAAAGCCACGCCGCCGCTGATCAGGCCCTGGATCACGATATTCAGGTAATCGCCCCGGTTTAAAATGCCGGCTTTTACGTCCCTGGGCTTTTCATTCATTACGGCGTCCGAACCCACATCAGGGCCAGGGAAGGCGCCGTATCCGTAAGCAGGTTCACCCACAGGATCTGGATCGTGGAAAGCGGCGAGGACAGACCCGCAAAGATGGCCGACGCCATCAGCACCACCTCGCCGAAGTTGGAACGCAGCAGGTACACCACTGATTTCTTGATATTGTTAAACAGGTTCCGGCCTTCCATCACGGCATTCTTTATCGTGATGAAATTGTCGTCCACCAGGATCATCTCCGCGGCATCCTTGGCCACTTCCGTCCCACCGATGCCCATGGCCACGCCGATATCCGCCGCTTTCAGGGAAGGCGCGTCGTTCACGCCGTCGCCCGTCATGGAGCAGATCTTGCCGTGGGACTGGAACGCCTGCACGATCTGCACCTTGTTCTCCGGCGACACCCGCGCGAACACGCGGTAATCCAGCACATTCTTCCGGAACTCTTCGGGATCCATCTCATCAATCTCCGCGCCGGAAATGCTCTGGGAAATATCCGTGGCGATATCCAGCTCCTTGGCGATGGCAAAAGCCGTGATCTTGTGGTCGCCCGTGATCATGGCCACGTCGATGCCCGCGTGATGACACTCGTCAACGGTTTCCTTCACGCCTTCCTTGGGCGGGTCGATCATAGCGCCCAGCCCCACGAAGATCATATCCTTTTCCTGGGGAACGGTATCCCCTTCCCGGTACGCCAGGGCCAGCACCCGGAGCGCTTCGGAACTCATGATGTCCGCCGACTGGGTGGCATGGAAAATATCCTCGTTTGTAATCTCCCGTATGCCGTCCCCGTCCAGGATGCGGTCACAACGGACGATGACGGAATCAATGGCGCCCTTTGTATAAGAAATATTTTTTGTTTCGCCATCCCGTTCCACCCGGTCCAGCGTAGTCATCATCTTCCGGACGGAATCAAAGGGAATCTCATCAAACCGGGTGATCCCGGACATGATATCGTGATAGCCCAGCTTCTTATCCTTCGCGTACTTGATAAAAGCGGTTTCCGTAGGATCGCCGATCTCCTCGCCGGTCTCTTCGGAGTACTTTGCGTCATTACAGGCCAGGAAGCCTTCCAGCAGCGTGGCAAACACTTTGCTGTCGGGGGGCAGTTCTTCCGGTTCCACCGCTTCGCCCGAAAGATACCATTTCACCACCGTCATCCGGTTCTGGGTCAGGGTTCCCGTCTTATCGGAACAGATCACATTCACCGCGCCCAGGGTTTCCACCGCATGGATCTGCTTCACGATGGCGTTGCGCTTGCTCATCTCCTGAATGCCGGCTGTAAGCACCAGCGTTACCACGGTGGCCAGCCCTTCCGGGATAACCGCCACGGCAAACGCGATGGAGATCATCAGCGTTTCGATAACAGGCGTCCGGTAAATAAAAATCTGGCAGGCAAACATCACAACACACAGGATCACGCCCGCGATGCCAAGCACCTTGGAGATGCTGTCCAGATTCTTCTGCAGCGGTGTCTCCTGTTTTTCAATCTGGTGCAGCATGCCGGAAATTTTGCCGATCTCGGTATTGTCCCCGATCTTTTCCACCACGCCCTCGCCGCGGCCGTATTCCACCAGCGTGGACATGAAAACCTTATCCCTGCGGTCGCCGAGGGGCGTCTTCTCATCGCTTTTTTCGCTGCAGTCCTTCTCCACCGCAACGCTCTCCCCCGTCAGGGCCGATTCATTGACCTTCAGGGAACTTGTCTGCACCAGCGCAAGATCCGCAGGCACCACGCGCCCCGCTTCCAGGATCACGTAATCGCCCACTACCAGATCCGCCGCCGGGATCTCAACCTCCTTGCCATCCCTGATCACAACTGCCGTGGACGCGTTGATCTGCCGCAAGGCCTCAACCGATTTCTCCGCCGAAAGTTCCTGTGCGGTACCGATGATGACATTGGCCAGCACCACCACAATGATAATGATGCCGTCCACGATCTCCCCGGTCATGATGGAAATGACCGACGCAGCCACCAGCAGCAGCAGCAGGGGAGACGCAAACTGCTCCGCAATCACAGAAAACAGACTCTTTCTTTCCCTGGGTGAGTACGTTTTTCCCCTGCTTGGCCCTCTCCAGGGCTTCCGCAGAAGTCAACCCTTTGTTGTTCATTTCCCTTATCGCTCCTATTTGTCAAATGATTCAGCTATTTCCATTCTTCATGACGCACATCTTTGTCGTCAAACTATTTATGTTTATCACGCCTGTCTATCAATTCATTCATATAACAAAACTCCTTTGAAAATACAATGAAGCACTCTTAAGTAATAATTAATTATAATCCTTTCCATACTTTTAATTGCACAATAACTCCTTTTTTCCGTTCATTCTGCCAACCACCGTGCAATATCGCAAACACGGATCCCCTCAAACAGAATATCCGGATGTTTGGTTCTGGCAATGATCAGTTTCGGATACGCGTCTTTGATTTTCAGCAACGGCTCATATTCTCTTTTGAAAGTTTCCGGATTTGAGATATCGTCACTGACCTGTATATAGAATTTCTCATCCGCTTTCTTTGCAACAAAGTCAATTTCTTTTTGATATAACTTTCCTACGTACACTTCATAACCGCGGCGCAGGAGCTCAATACAGACAATGTTTTCATACATACGCCCAAAATCCAGATTGTGAGTTCCTAACACGGCAAGACGTAAACCCGTATCGTTAAGATAGTATTTATCATTAGATTCCAGATATTTCCTGCCCCTGATGTCATACCGTTTGATTTTGTAAAACAAAAAAGCCTGGCACAGATGACTTATATATTTTTGTACTGTTACATGATTGGTGTTTACTTTGTCCGCGTTCAGCATATTGCTGATGTTGTTTGCAGTAGTAAGATTACTGATATTGTCCATCAGGAATTCACTTAACCGGTTCAATGTCGTGGTGTCCGGCAGGTTAAATTTCTGGACAAGATCCCGGTTTAAAATCGTTGCATACACTTCCCGCAGGTATGCCATACGCAGTTTCTCATCTTCGTAAAGATAAGAACCGGACAAGCCGCCTTTGACTGTGAATTCATCAAACAAACTATCGAGGTCATTCCGGTCAGAAAAATATAAACAAAACTCTTTAAAGCTGAATGGAAACACATGCAACTCAATGTAGCGCCCGGTAAATAACGTCGCCAAATCCGCGCTGAGCAGAAACGCATTGGAACCGGTCAGGTAGATATCATATTTCTCGCTGGCGTATAAACTGTTGACAGCCAGTTCGAACTTTGGACAAAGCTGGACTTCATCAATAAAAAGGTAATTCTTTTTATTCGCCACATAGCGCGACTCTATGTAATGGTAGAGCTGATGATATTCTTTCAGCTCTTCAAACGCCAGATCAAAAAAATTAACAAAAATGATATTTGCGTCTGCGTCCTGCTCTTTTACCCATGCAAGATACGCTTCCATCATCTTCGATTTTCCAACACGCCGCATGCCCGTAATTATTTTTATGTCCGGTGTTCCTCTTAATTTTTTCAATTCTTCCAAATAGGATGTCCGTTCAATCAATTTCATGTTTCGCTTCTCGCTTTCAAAACTTTAAATTTTTTAGCTTTTTGAAAACCTTAAAACCATTATGGCATAAAATTAACTTCTTGACAATATTTTCCTGGCAAAGCGCGGGAAATACAACTCCCACTCCGGCAGATGATTGCTCTTGCTGCTGTTGATGGCCCGGGTCGTGTTCACAACCTGTCATACTTGTCCGCTTTTCCCCTGGCTTTGTCCACCGGATACTTGGCCTCGTTCTTACTCATCTTTTCATTGACGATCTCATCCTCATCCAGGCCCAGTTTATCCAGCATGTTTCTGCAATACACCAGCACGTCCGCCAGTTCTTCCCTGACATGGGCCACGTCATATTCCGTATCGCTCCACTGGAAACATTCCAGCAGTTCATTGGCCTCAATAGAGATGGACTTGGCCAGATTGGCGGGGGTATGGAACTGATCCCAGTCCCGGTCCTCCGTAAATTTCCGGATCCTGTCTATGGTTTCCTGTTTCATGGTT
>CAJOKZ010000050.1 GCA_905235335.1 uncultured Succiniclasticum sp. | reverse complement strand
GGCAAAAGGCGCCAACGTAGACAAACTGGCTGCTGAATTTGCTGACGAACTGGACGCGCTGGGCGTACGCGTAGCGGCTTTGGAAAAGAAAGCTGACAATGTAAAGATCACCGGCCAGATTCGGTATCATTATGCCAGCAATACGGGCTTTACGAGATATCATGATAATACCCTGCGTTCCCGTATCTGGTTTACCGGCAAGGTGAACCACTATTGGAATTATGTAGGCATGCTGCAGAACACTCAGGATTTTACTGATAACGCAGGAAATGAAAATACCCACTTCCAGCGTGCATACCTGAAAGGCCGTCTGGGCGGCGCTAAAGTTACGGCCGGCCGTCAGGATTTCACCATTGTCGATGCTAACCTGTATGATGACCGTATGGACGGTATTAAGGTTGAATATGGCAAAAAGGTTAAAGTGCTTGCCTTCTATGGGAAACCTACCAACCAGTATTGGAAAGATTTAAGTATTATGTACAAAGGAAAAAATGTAAAATACGACCGTTTCTGGGGCCTGCATGCAAATGCTGATATAGGCAAATTCAACCTGACCGCCGGCTATACAAAGTTCTTTGACGGTTCCGAATATAAGAAGAAAGGAAAGGTTGAGTTTGATAAAAAAGGTGAACTGGAAGACAATGGCGTATGGCATGTAGGCGCTGCCTATAATTTTGGCGAGGCTTCTTTGGGCGCTGTCTATATGAGATCGGGTGCTGATTTTTATTATGGCCCCGAAAAGGCGGATAAAGACGGGTTTGTTATTACCGGGACCATTAAAGGAGCAGAATCTGCAAAACCCGGTACCTGGGGCCTGACTGCTAAATATTATAACCAGGGCGCCGGCACGCTGGTTTCCCACGGTATGGACGGAAACGCGATGTTATTCCTGGATGAAGGGTTCAAGGGCTGGATGGCCGGCGGTTCCGTAACGTTTGCTAAAAATATGGTTGGCAAAGTAGAATATTTTGATCTGAAGGGCAAGGTCAGCGATAGAAAATCCCGCACTCTCTGGAGCCAGCTGGTTGTAACCTTCTGATCCGGTACGGAATTTTTCCGGGAAGAGAAGCGTTTGCGTTTCAGGATGCAATGTTAGAAAACGGGGAACTGCAGTGATGCAGTTCCTCTTTATTTATCGGCATATTTTTTGCCCAATCTCTTCTGTGAAACTGCAAAACACTCTATCTTTTTATTTTTATTTCTGTTATAATAATATGGCAAAATTTTACATGGAAGGGCGCTGGCCGGATATCTGCATTACGGAGTCAAAACCCTTCCGGCTGCGTTCCTGCGCGGTGAAATTTTGCCGGTAGAATGAAATACAGTATGATTTGCTGCACCGTCTGCAAATATTGGAGGGAGTTTTTTGAAGAACAAGGAAATCTGCCGGGAGACTACGACCCGGGGCAGCGGCAAGATGGGGCTTGCGTATCTGACCTTGCTGCTCATCTGTTGCAGCTGGGCGTATGAAGCCTTCCGGTTTAACAACACCGGCGTCATCAACCCCATGGGGATGGGACTGAACTTTCTCTGGCTGGGGTTATGGATATGGAAGATCTATTACCGGTATGAGATCATCCTGCGGACCAATGAGCTGGAGATCATCACCATCGGCCTGTGGAAACAGGGACACTATATCGTGGACCTGTCCCAGACGGAAAGTTTTGCCAAAAAATACCGGCACGACTTTTTCCGGCGTTCCCGCATCAAGCATTATATCCACCGCTATAACATGGCGGACGCAAATCCCACCCGTATCCTTGCGTTTAAGGAAGGGAAGGGGCTGGCGGCGGTCATTTTCTGCTGCAGCGATGAATTTCTGAAGGAACTGGTCCGCCTGATGCCGGATAAGTATTTGGAATTCTGACGGAATGCGGAAGCGTGTGAGGGACATATCCTGTTTCGCGTAAAGCTGCTGCGGTCCGGGGGTTGCAGGGGCAAAGGAAATAAAAAAGGAAGACGATCACTGAAAAGTTTCGCGTAAAGCTGCAGTCCGGGGGTTGCAGGGGCGGCAGCAAAAAGAAGGAACGGTTGGGAACATGGTTTTAATAATTTGTTTTCCTGACCGGACAGGAGAGGATCTTGAATGACTGATTTAGCAAATGTGCCGGCACAGGCCATAACCGGTCGTGTTTTTACGGTTTTTGTTCTGGCCTTCGTCATTATTTTCGTCACCGCGCGCCTTTTGGGCAAGGAGCGTAAGGAACTGTGGTTTAAGCGCCGGACGAACTACACGCTGCTGAACCGGCGCGGCATTTTTGGGGAATATATGAATTTCGGTTATCCGCGGACCTGGAAGGGGCTGCTCGTAGCCCTGGCCATGTATGGGATCATCTTTGCGATAGCCATTGGATATATCTGTTTTTACCCTTATGCCTGACAACATGGATGCAGAAGCCGGCCGGCGTTTTCGACGATCCGGCAGGTGAAGCGGCAGGCAGATTGTAAAAAGAAGGAGTTTTCACGTGATTAAAGGAACGGTAATTGAAACCCATGGCGAACGCGCCAAGGTGCGGGTCAATTTCAAAGAGACGACGGAGCGCGGGCTGCGGGCTTATATTGACTGCTGGAACCCCATCAGCGCCCATCCGGGGGATAACGTGATCATCGAATATCGCAAGGTGGATGAGCGCAAGGCCAAATGGTTCCAGATCGCGCTTCCTATCCTTTGCCTTGCGGCGGGCGGGATTTTCGGATATGCCCTGGCAGGCTATTTCCAGATGGAATTCTGGTTCTGGCCTTTTGTGGGGGGCAGTATTGTCGCCTGGCTGTTCATCGCGTTCAACTATATCCGCATCTTCCGTCGTGACGCCGTCAGCAAAAAAGAGCAGCTGACCGTGGCGGAGCTGGAGCCGGTCGAGTATATGATCGATACGGACGACGAAGCGGAGGAGATGGCGGAAAAGCCGAAGTCCTTCCTGTACAGCGGGCGCTGAGGGCATATCGGAATGCGGCCGCAGGCGAATGTGTTTTTGTGTCCGTCCTGTACCGGCAGCGGTTCGGGTATACCCGTTTGGAAAGGATCAAACCTGCCTGCAGGCGGGGAAACTGTTTGGTTCATCGGTTTTTTATCTGCGTGCCGTAACGGCGCGCAGAGCAGGGAAACACCGGCTCAACAAGTTTGCGCGAACGCCGCCGGCGTATTTGCGGACGAAAGGAGCAGGGGTTTCTGAATTTTATAAAAGATGGGAAGTGGGATTTTGTCGGAATTAAAAATTAAAGATTTGAGCGAGGAAGACCGCCCCAGGGAACGGCTGTGCAGCCTGGGCGCCCAGGCGCTTTCCAATGCGGAGTTGCTGGCGGTGCTGATCGGAAGCGGCACGAAAGAACATTCTGCCCTGCGCATAGCGGAAGAGATGACACAGGGGGAAGGGCTGTACCGGCAGGTCGCGCGGTGGCACCAGGTACAGGAGTTCAGCCATATCAAAGGGCTGGGCAATGCAAGGGCCGCACGCATATTGGCCGCTATGGAACTGGGGAAACGGATAGCCTGCGCATCAGCGATTGAATCCGGTCACATTGCTTCACCGGCAGATGGAGCACAGTACCTGATGGGCAGACTACGGAATGAGACACATGAAAAATTTTTGGTGCTGCTGTTGAACACCAAGAACAGGATCATCAAGATGGAACAGATCGCGGAAGGGTCCCTGACCACCGCCGTGGTGCATCCGCGGGAGGTGTTCGCGCCTGCCGTGGTATCCCATGCGGCCTGCATACTGGTAGCCCATAACCATCCTTCGGGGGATCCCTATCCCAGCCCGGAGGACCGTGACCTGACCCGCGCCCTGGAGGATGCGGGCAGTATCCTGGGAATCCCGCTGCTGGACCATCTGGTCATCGGCGACGGGAGTTACTACAGTTTTAAGGAGCATGGGGATCTGTAAAGGCTCTTTGAAGAAATGATTTATGATTTGCACATTCCCGGTTATGGCCGTTGCCGGAACCGTTGCGGCCGGCCCTGACCGTTGTTTTAATGTTTGACGGGGTGAAAGGTGTTATGTTTAGTTTCTTTGGCAGATTTTCCCACGACCTGGGAATTGATCTCGGCACGGCGAATACGCTGGTGCATTGCAAGGGAAAAGGGATCATCATCCGCGAACCGTCCGTAGTGGCGGTGGACAGCGAGACGAACGAGGTGCTGGAGATCGGCGCCGAGGCGAAGCAGATGATCGGCCGTACACCGGGCACGATTGTCGCGATCCGTCCCATGAAGGACGGGGTCATTGCGGATTTTGATATTACCCAGTCCATGCTGAAATATTTTATCCATAAGGCGATCGGGTATCATTCCCTCGTCCGTCCGCGCATCGTCGTGGGGGTTCCCAGCGGTGTGACGGAGGTGGAGAAGCGTGCGGTGGTGGATGCCGCGATCCAGGCAGGCGCCCGGGAAGCGTATCTGATTGAGGAACCTATGGCAGCGGCCATCGGCGCCGGCCTTCCCGTACAGGAAGCTACCGGGAGCATGGTAGTTGATATCGGGGGCGGCACCTGCGAGGTGGCAGTCATATCCCTGGGGGGCATCGTGGTTTCCCGTTCCATCCGTACCGGCGGGGATGCCATTGATGATGCCATATCCCGCTATATCCGCAAGACCTTCAGCCTTTTGATCGGGGAGCGGACCGCGGAACAGATCAAGATTACCCTGGGCACCGCTATGTTCGTGGACAATCCGGATACCATGGAAATCCGGGGGCGCGACCTTGTCAGCGGGCTTCCCAAAAACCTTACGATCAATGCGAACCAGGTATGTACCGGGATTGCGGAGCCGGTAGCCAATATCGTGGACGCGGTGCGCAACACGCTGGAGCGGACGCCTCCGGAACTGGCTTCCGATATCATCGATCATGGCATCGTCATGACAGGCGGTTCTTCCCTGCTGCGCAATCTGGACAAGCTCATCAGCAAGGAGACCGGGATGCCGGTGTATGTCAGTGACGAAGCGCTGGCCTGCGTGGTGCTGGGGACCGGCATCTGCGTGGAAAATATTGACGTATATAAGAAAGGGTTCATGGCTTCCGGCAGCAAGCTGTAAGCCGTAACCGTGGATGATACATGATGAAGAAGCAGCAGTTTGTAACGGTGCTGGCCGTATTGGGCCTGTGTGCCTGTATGGCATTGGCGATCCATCAGCGGTGGCGGTTTCCGCTGGTGAATGCGGCCGTGAATACCGTGTTGCTGCCTTTTAACGGGATCGTCCGCCAAATCAGCGACGGGGTGGCTGCCTTTTGGGACAGCCGGCGGCTGAATTCCACCCTGCAGGAAGAAAACAGCAGGTTGAAGAAAGAACTGGATAATCTTCGCAGCGCCGAATACCGTTTGAATCTGTTGGAGGCTGAGAATGCGGAACTGCAGTCCATGGCCGGATACAAGCGGGAAAAAGATGAGCTGAAGCTCCTGTCTGCCCGTGTGATCGGCATAAGCCTGGGCGACATGCATGAGGCTTTCTTTCTGGATAAGGGAGAGGATGACGGCGTGCGCCGGGATATGGTGGTTACGTCAAGCGAGGGCGTCGCCGGGGTGGTGGAACAGGTATACCGTCATTACAGCCGGTTCATGCTGATCTCGGCCAGCCGTTCGCGAATGGGCGTAAAGGTGTTGCGCAGGGAGTCCCGGGCTGTCGGGGTACTGACCGGGCAGGGGCCGAACCATTCCCTGCTGCAGGCGGAATATTTTGGCCGCGACGACGATGTGAAACCGGGCGACATGCTGGTGACCAGCGGGATCGGGGGGAAATACCCGTCCGGCCTGTTCATCGGTACGGTCAGCGATGTAAAGACGGATGTGACGGGGCTGCAGAAGGTGGCGCAGGTCGAGCCGGCGGCAAACCTCAGCCATCTTGACCGGGTGTTCATCGTTTTGCAGGAAGATACCAGGCGAAAGATTGAAAAAGAAATAGAGGAAGAAGCCCGGAAGCAGGACGCGGGCGGCAAAAATAAGACAGCGCCTTCACAGGGCGCGGCCGGTTCCGGAAGTCCGGGCGGGCGCAACAGGCCGGCTGCCGGGGAGGTGGCGCCATGAAGTTTTGGGCATGGGGCGCGGCGGCGTTTGCCGTACTTGTTTTGCAGACAACTTCTTTCGGGTTTTTCGGGGGCAATCTGTTTTTTGACTTGCCCTTGCTTTTTATTTATAGTGCAGGATTGTTTTACGGAAAGCGGGCAGGCCTGTTCGCCGGCCTGCTGTTCGGTTTCCTGCAGGACGTCTCCGCGCCGGCGGTCTTCGGCTTTTATATGCTGACACGGGGGTTGGTCGGTTTTAGTATCGGCAGTGTCAAAGAGATGATCTTCAAAAACAATTACGGTTATCATGTGCTGATTATCGGATGCACCAGCCTTCTGCTGCGTATCCTGTACATGGTCCCGGCGCTTTGGCCGGGCGGTCTGGGAAGATCGCTCCTCATCCTGTATATGCAGGATACCCTGCTGTATTGTCTGGGAAATATGTTGCTGATCCTTCCGGTCATACGCATTTTGCTGGCCCTGTACCGGTGGATCGCTGAAGATGACCTGACTTATTGAAACGGAAAGGAATGCTGTTTTGCTGAATCATCATATCTCTGCGGATCGGCTGAAAAAGATGCTGGCGGTGTCGCTGGCTGTCTTTTTCCTGCTGGGCGTACGCCTGGCCTGGCTGCAGCTGTACAAAGGCCTTTATTATGGGAAGCAGGCTGACGGGAACCGTATGCGTAATGCGGTGATCATGGCCCCCCGGGGGCGGATCACCGATATCCACGGTACGGTATTGGCAGACAGTTCCCCGGGATATGTGCTCAGCTTTCAGGCGGGGCATGCCGTTTCAGGGGAAGAGGTGGACCTGCTGGCGCGGCTGCTGGACATGAAGCCGGAAGTGATCCGGAAAAAAGCGGCGCAGGCGGCAGACACGTATGAGCCTGTCATTGTTAAGGCAGAGCTGACGACGCGGGAAATTACCTCCCTGGAGGAGCATCTGAAAGAGCTGCCGGGGATTTCCCTGGACCTGCAGCCTATGCGCCATTACGTGTACGGCGTGACGGCCGCCCATGTGCTGGGCTATGTGGGCGAGGTTTCGGAGGAACAGGCCAGGAAGGAACCGTATAAAGGGCTGCCTCCCGGGAGCATTGTGGGGAAAGACGGGCTGGAACTGGTCTATAATGACGTGCTTCGGGGAAAGAACGGGCACAAGACCGAAGAGGTGGATGTGCGGGGAAAGGTGGTCCGTGAACTGGCAGGAAAGCCGCCGGAGTCGGGGAAGGGCCTGATGCTGACCATCGACCTGGCACTGCAGCAGAGTCTGGAAAACGCCGTGGACAAGCAGCTGAACGTCCTGCGCAGCAGCGGGATCGCGCCGAAGGCTTATGCGGCGGCTGCGGTGGCGATGGATCCCAATACCGGGGCTGTCCGGGCGCTGGTTTCCCGGCCGGTTTTCGATCCGAACTGGTTTGTGGGGGGCATTTCCACAGCCCATTGGAAAGTAATCAACGAGGATGTGTTCCATCCTCTGACGAATAAGGTGATCAACGGGCAGTATCCTGCGGGTTCGACCTTTAAGGTCGTTACGGGGTCGGCTGCCCTCGATCAACACAAGGTGACGCCGGAGGAACTGATTTATGACTCCGGGAAACACTGGCTGGCGGATATGGGAAACGCCGGCGGGGAAGCGCTGGGATGGATCAATTTCCAAACCGCCTTTGCCATGTCGGACAATGTGTATTTTTACGAGATGGGACGCCGCGCCGGCATAGAAAACCTGAATGCCTACGCAGCGCAGTACGGCTTCGGGAAGCCGACCGGCATCGGACTGGAAGGCGAGTCTGCGGGAATGATCGCAGGGCCGGCGGCCAAGAAGAAGGTATTTGATGAGGACTGGACACTGGGAGATACCTTTAACGCGGCGATCGGCCAGGGGCTGACGCTGGTGACGCCGGTCCAGATATGCCAGATGTTGGCAGCGGTGGCGGCAGACGGGGTGATCCATCCGCCCTATCTGGTGGAAAAGATACTGAATGCGGACGGTACCGTTTACCGGATCCCGGAGCGTCCGGCGGCCCGGAAGCTTGCAATAGAGCCGCAGACGATACAGCTGATCCAGAAGGGCCTGAAAGGGGTGACCCAGCCGGGCGGTACCGGCGCCTGGTTTGCGGGGCTTCCGGAACCGGTGGCCGGTAAGACGGGAACGGCGGAAAATCCCCACGGGCAGGACCATGGATGGTTTATCGCCTATGCTCCGGCGGAAAAGCCGGACCTGGTCATCGCCTGTATCGTGGAACAGGGGACCTATGGCGCCACGGCTTCCGGTCCCATCGTATATGAAGTTTTGGAAAAGTATCTTATGGAAAAACGAAACCGGGAAAAGCCGGACGCCTCCGGTAAATAACCGTTTTTTCCGGACGCCGGTCAAGAAAGGAAATACTGTCTTGCGTCGCTATATACGCAATTTGGACTGGATCTTAATATTGACGGTCGCGATTCTGGCGGGGATCGGAATGGTCCTGATCGCCAGCGCGACCCACGGAGAGGCGCTGGCTTCGGGAAGCAGCCGTTTTGTGCAGCGTCAGGGTCTTTTTCTGGCGGTGGATATCCTGATAGTCATCGGCATCCTGTCCCAGGATTATCATTCCCTGAAGCGGGTCGCGATGCCTTTGTACATTCTTACGATCCTGCTGCTGCTGGCGGTGATGTTTTTCGGACATACGAGCCTGGGCGCCCAGCGGTGGATCCGCCTGGGCCCGGTTATGTTCCAGCCCAGTGAATTCTCCAAGGCGTTTATGATCGTATGTCTGGCGGCGTTTCTGGACGGACGTGATGAGTATCTGGACCGGTTGCGGGATTACATTCCTGCCGTCCTGTTCATGCTGGTACCTTTTTTCCTGGTGCTGCGGCAGCCGGATCTGGGGACGGCGATGGTCTTCGCGGCTATCGCGTTTTCCATGTTCTGGGTCTGCGGGTTCAAGGCAAAATGGATCGCGGCGATAACGGGCGTATTTGTTGCGCTGGCCCCGGTTTTATGGCAGTTCCTGCACGAATACCAAAAGAACCGTATCCGCGTGTTTCTGAACCCGGAATTGGATCCTTACGGGGCAGGGTATCACGTAATCCAGTCCAAGATTGCCATTGGCAGCGGCATGCTGTGGGGAAAAGGCTTTATGCAGGGTACCCAGAGCCAGCTGAATTTTCTGCCGGAAAACCATACTGATTTTATTTTTGCTGTCGCCGGGGAGGAATTCGGATTTGCCGGCGCAATCATTATTTTATTGCTGTATATGGTGCTGATCTGGCGGGGACTGACCATTGCCCTGAACGCGGAAGACCGTTTTGGGATGCTGTTGGCGTCGGGGATCACGGGGATGTATCTGTTCCACGTGTTCGTCAATGTGGGGATGACGCTCGGCATCATGCCGGTGACCGGCGTGCCGCTCCCGTTTCTCAGCTACGGGGTAAGCTCCCTGACCACCAACATGCTGTTGGCGGGAATTTTGCTCAATATTAACCTGCGGCATACACGGCTGCAGTTCTGACGGAGGCTCTCACATGAATAAAGAACTGACCATTGATATGCTGGCCGCGGTCAAAAAACCGGCCCGTTATACGGGTGGCGAATTTGGCAGTATCTTCAAGGAGGACGCGGAGGTCCGGATCGCGTTAGCGTTTCCCGATGTGTATGAAGTCGGGATGAGCTATCTTGGCTTCAAGATCCTGTACCATCTGGTCAATAAAATGGAAGGTATCGCGGCGGAACGGGTCTATGCTCCCTGGATCGACATGGAAAAGCTGATGCGGGAGCGCGGGATAGTGCTGACGACACTGGAAACGAAAAAGGCCCTCTCCGAATGTGACCTGGTCGGCTTTACACTGCAGTATGAACTGAGCTATACGAACATCCTGAATATGCTGGACCTTGGCGGTGTGCCGGTCCTGGCGGCGGAACGCGGGGAAGAGGATCCTTTTGTGGTCGTTGGGGGTCCCTGTGTGTTCAACCCGGAACCTTTGGCTGACTTTTTTGATTTTGCTGTTTTGGGGGAAGGGGAAGAGGCCCTGCCGGAAGTCCTTTCCTGCTACCGCGGCTGGAAGAGGGAAGGAAGGCCCGGCGGCAGGCAGGGATTCCTGCGCCGGGTGGTTCGGATCCCCGGCATCTATGTCCCGTCTTTTTACGAAGTGACATATAATGAAGATGATACAGTACAGGCGGTGACACCTGTTATTCCGGATGCTCCGCCGGTAGTGACGAAACGGGTAGTGGCGGACCTGAATTCCGTTGATTTTCCCACGGCGCCTGTGGTACCGTTCGGGGAGATCGTCCACGACCGGATCATGCTGGAAATGTTCCGTGGCTGCAGCCGGGGCTGCCGGTTCTGTCACGCGGGCATGGTGTACCGTCCGGTCCGGGAACGGAGGCCGGAGGTGCTGCGGGAGCTGGCACATAAGCAGGTGGCAAATACCGGCTATGAGGAAATTTCCCTGGTATCTCTGAGCACGGCGGATTATTCCTGTCTGGGACCTTTCCTGGATGAGATGATCACAGATTTTAAGGATAAGAAGGTCAGTGTTTCCCTTCCCAGCCTGCGCATCGACGCATTCAGCGTGGATGTGGCGAAGAAGGTGCAGGCGGTCCGCAAGAGCGGGCTGACCTTTGCCCCGGAGGCGGGGAGCCAGCGAATGCGGGATGTGATCAATAAGGGCGTCACGGAAGAGGACCTGATGCACGCGGTCAGCGCGGCGTTTGAGAACGGATGGAAAAAAGTAAAGCTGTATTTTATGATCGGGCTTCCCGGGGAAACCGATGAGGATGTGCTGGCAATCGCGCAGCTGGCCCGCAAGGTACAGTGGAAATTTAAGGAGATTACCGGCAAGGGCGGCTGCCAGGTGACAGTCAGCGCCTCTTCTTTTGTGCCGAAACCATATACGGCGTTCCAATGGGCGCCCCAGGATACGCTGGAGGAAATCCGGCGTAAGCAGGGACTTCTGATCGAGGCCACACGCATCAAAAATATAACCTTCCAGTACCATGACGGGAAGACCAGTATTATGGAAGGCGTGTTTGCCCGGGGTGACCGCCGGCTGGGAAAGGTGTTATACCTTGCGTGGCAGCGGGGGCAGCGTTTTGACGGATGGGCGGATGTGTTTGATTTTGCGCGCTGGCAGCAGGCGCTGAAGGACTGCGGGAATCCGGATTTTTACAGCCACCGGCAGAGGAAAGACGGGGAAGTATTTCCCTGGGAACACCTGCAGCCTGCCGTGAACCGTGCGTTTCTGGCTTCTGAATACAAAAAGGCGCAGGAAGGCCTGCTGACCGCAGACTGCCGGCAGGGACGCTGCAATGGCTGCGGTGTATGCCAGCGGCTGGGGGTGCCGGTCATGGACTGGGGCGGCAGGGCATACGACGCTTCAAAGGAACCGCACTTTGCTTCCCTGTCTGAGAAGATGGAAGGCGGGGATAACCGGGGTTACAGTGAAGCCACACAACATCCCGGGCTGCCGCGGAAGGGAGGCGGTGCGTTATGAAGCTCCGGTTTCAGATAACCAAGGAAAAAGAGATCCGTTTCATTTCCCATCTGGAATATGTGCGTACTATCGGCCGGGCGATCCGGCGCGCAGGACTCCCGGCGGCGTATTCCCAGGGATTCAATCCGCATATGAAATATTCCCTGGCTTCCGCCCTGGGGGTAGGCGTGGTCAGCTATGCAGAGTTCGTGGAAATTGAACTGACAGAACCGGTCTATCCGCTGACTGCGGCAGAAGCGTTCAGGAAGGCGCTTCCCAGAGGAATCCGGCTGTTGGCAGTGGACGCGGTGGAAAACAGCGCGCCGGCCCTGATGAGTGTTGCCGGCGGGGCGGAGTACCGGATCACGGTGCCATGGACGGGAAATATTGAGGCGGCTGTGGAAAGCTTTAACAGGGCCGGTTCGGTCATCTTTGCAAAACAGGCGCCGAAGACCAGGGAAAAAGTGAAGAATATTGACGTCAAATTTTACATACCCGAAATACAGGCCTTCCGGAAGGGGCAGGAAACGGTGCTGCATTTCCACTGCCGCATCACCCATAACGGCAGCATGAAGGCGGTGGATCTGCTTAATGTGTTAAATGAGCAGTACGGACTTGAGATACCCGTGGAAAAGGCGGATATCGAACGGCTGGATCTGTATCGTGTGGACGGGATGGGAAATAAATGGCCCATGCTGGATGTACGAACAGGGATAAGATATAAACGAAACAACAGGGTCAGGGCGGCCGGGGTATGTCCGGCAAGTTGAAACGATTTCCTGCGGCAGCGCAAAGCCGGTTGGGAACCGCATCCCTGCATGGATTATATATGGTTCGAAAGGAGGGCAGGCAGATGGCGCAGCAGATTATAGTCAGCAGTACCCCTGAGGAAGTTCGCATGGGACTGCTGGATAACGGAATATTACAGGAGTTCCTGGTAGAGCGGGCCATGTCTGTCCATCTGGTGGGAAGCATCTTTTTGGGCCGCGTCAGCAATGTGGTGCGCGGGATACAGGCCGCTTTTATCGACATCGGACTGACACAGAACGCGTTTTTATATTTGGGTGATTCCAACGATCTGACAGAAGGGGCTTCGGTCATGGTGCAGATCACAAAAGACCCCAGGGGAACGAAAGGCCCGACTGCCAGCAGGGAGATTACCTTCCCGGGTCATTATGTCGTGCTGTTCCCGTTTGCGGATTACATCGGGATTTCCCGGAAGATAACGGATGAAGCGGAACGCAACCGCCTTCATGCCATAGCGGCAAAGCATAAGCCCCAGGGGATAGGGATCGTCCTGAGAACTGAGGCAGAAGGAATGGACGAAGATGTTTTGGAATCGGATATCACTGCCCTTGTGGCGGAGTGGAGTATCGTCGAGGCCCGGGCAAAACTGGCCAAGGCGCCCTCGTTTCTCCACAGGGAGCTGGATCTTTCCGTCCGCATGATCCGTGATTATTTTACGAAAGATGTGGAAGAGATTGTGATAGACGACCCGAACGCCTGCCGTCGCGTCAGGGACCTGCTTTCCCGTATGAAGGGGGCAGAAGATACGAGGCTGCGCCTGTGGGAAGGCGGGGAAGATGTTTTTTCCGCCTTCGGGCTGGGAGATACCCTGGCTTCCATGGCAGACCGCAGGGTGGAACTGCCTGGCGGCGGATATCTGGTCATTGACCATACGGAAGCCATGACCGTGATTGATGTCAACAGCGGAAGCTACAGCGGCAAGAACAGCCTGGAAGACACGATTATGGAAATCAACCGGAAGGCTGCCCGGGAAATTGCCCATCAGCTGCGGCTGCGGGATATCGGCGGGATTATCGTGGTGGATTTTATCGACATGCACAGCGATGAAAACCGGCAGGAAGTGCTGTCGGTTTTGGAAAAGGCATTCGCAGGGGATAAGATGAGGCCGCGGATACAGGATATTACTGTGCTGAACCTGGTCGAGATCACACGGAAAAAATCCAGGCAGAACCTGGAGGCGATCCTGTACGAGGACTGCCCTGTCTGCAGCGGAAGCGGAAGGGTTCAGTCAAAAGAAGCAGTTGCCCTGGAGATCAAAAGAAGGATCCGGGGTCTGCTGAAGACGCAGGGAAGCACCCGCGAGATCCTGTTGGCGGTGCATCCTCTGGAGGCGGAATATCTGCAGCAGGGACTTGTGAAGGAATGGAACCGGGAACTTTCCTGCCATATTTCGGTGGAAGCGGATCCGGGTCTTCATGTAGAAGCATTCATGATACTGGATAACAGCGGAAATTAGGATGGCGTCGGTCAGGGAGGTCGGCTGCCCTATGGCAGGGG
>CAJOKZ010000049.1 GCA_905235335.1 uncultured Succiniclasticum sp. | reverse complement strand
TAAAGTAATATCAAATAAAACGAACAAATACAGAAAGCCAAAATCACAGTTCGGCCCAAAATAAGCGAAAAAGCATGCCTTTGGGGTGGTCAGCGGGGGTATATGACAGATTTGAAAATGCGAAAACATTTGTCCATTTGGAAAGGACTTTCGGGGTGGGAATAATTGGTGGCGGATCGCGGTTTCGACGGGTGAAAGGAGGAAGCCGGGCTGCCGCACGATTTTCCGTGATGATACCGGAATTGTACTAAAGTGTCGATTCCTTCAAAGAAATTCTGGTTGCCAAACAAAGCTGACCGACCCGAATGACAAATAGCGGCGGCAAAAACATTTTGCCACCGGTTGGAAATAAACGCAAAATTATGGTAAAATAACAATTGAAGACTTTAGTAGTTAAAGACTTTGGCAATTTTGCAACAAGGAGGAATTTTTATGAATCAGGTATTGGCAACTGCCCAGCAGATTTTGGACTTTAAGGTAGGTAACATCAGCGTCGGGTCCATCCTTCAGGGTCTTATTCTGTTGGCGATCTTTAACCGGCTGATCAGCGCCATTATGGGGCCGATCATCGACAGGATCCTGGACCGCTTCAAACTGGAAACGACGCTCAGGTCCTTCATCAAAACGTTTACCAAGGTGATCCTCAACTTCATAGCTCTCTGCGTAGTGGCGGAAAGCATCGGAATCCCGATCGCATCGGTACTGGCAGTCATCGGCATGTTAGGTTTGGCAATTTCCCTGTCTGTACAGGGCGCGCTGTCCAACGTGGCAAACGGTTTTATGATCCTGGCCACCAAACCGTTCAAGGTTGGCGATTATGTTGCCATTGCCGGCATTGAAGGTTTTGTGAAAGAGATCAGCATGCTCTGCACAAAGGTTTTGACCATCGACAACAAGCTGATCATCGTTCCCAACTCCGAGGCGATGGGCGGCAAGATTACCAATTTCTCGTCGGAAGAACTGCGCCGGGTGGATTTTGAGACCAAGGCGGGCTACAGCAACAAGTTTGAGGACGTATACAAGGCCGTGCTGGAAGCGGTAAAAGATACCCCGACCGCCCTGCAGGATCCGGCTCCCTTTGTGAGGGTATCCGGCTATACGGATTACGCGGTGGTATACACTATCCGTGTATGGACCAAGTCCGAAAATTACTGGGACTGCTACTTCGACCTGATGCAGAAGGTCGGCGAGTTCAAGGATAAGAACGGCGTTGTCGGCGGCGTTCCGTCCATGAATATTTTAGGTGTCGGCGGACCGGAAAAAGAATAGGATGTAACAGCATAAAAAATGCGCCCCTGTCAACCCGTTTCAAAGCCGGGATGGCAGGGGCGTAATTTTTTTTGCGATGGCGCATGCTGAAATTTTCTTCACATATCTCCGAACTGCCGGTGATACAGCTTCACTAAGCCGTATTTCCAGCATAGCAGCAGGGCCAGGGCGGAGCCCACGGCGGTCTGCAACACCTGATAGGGGAGTTTGGCCGCGGCGTAAGCCGGCGTGCTGTAGATAAAGGCCCGGCCCAACGTGTAGCCGGTGAAGGTCAGCACCCAGCCGATCAGGGTTCCTATCAGGGCGCCGGCGACGGGCCGATCCCTGAACAGCCTGTGGACAAAGAACGAGATCACCACTGCTTGCAGGCCGTGGGTCGCCAGGGAAATGAACATGGGCGCAGGGTAAAAGAGCATGTCGCCGAGAAAGGCGCCCACACCGCCCACCAGAAAAGCATAAAAAGGTTCCAGTAAAATGGCGGCGGTGACGATAATCACATCATTAAGATACATATGGCCCCCGGGCACGGGGACGCTGAGCACACTGGTGCTCAGGATGATATTCATGGCCATCAGCACAGCGGAAATGGTGAGCTTGCGGGTGGCGGAATGGGTTTTGTTCATGGAGTGAACCTCTCTGACATTTGATTGTATTGAACTGTGCTTTTAATTATAAATGTTTTTTACAAATAAAAAAGGGACAGTTTTGGGATAATCGCAACTAAAGTGGCTTAAAAAAACATCGATATGGTGACGCTTTCGCCCGATTCCTTTAAAAAATAAAAAGTTTGGAACGAAAAACATGGATTGCGGAAGGATGGAACAAAGTAAATTACAGTAAAACAACGTAGATTTTTCCGCGGCTGTTTTGCTATAATATGTAAGTAAACCGGATGAACCGGAAATTAATTATGTTGCGGATATATGACAGGGGAATCGTATGAGTAATCGAGTCACAGGGCGTTTTGCCGTCAGGACGCTGGAATTTGAAAAAGTGAAGCTGCGGGTCGCGGAAAAGGCGGCTACGGAACTGGGCAGGGAGCGGATCCTTTCCGTCCCTGTCTCTTCCGATTTTGAGACGGTGAAGCGCATGCATATGGAAACAGCGGAGGCGCTGCGTTTTCTGGACGCGGGGAAGCGTTTTCCTTTTGGCGGCCTGTACAATATTGCGGATGCGGTGAAGCGGGCCCGCATCGGCGGCGTGCTGGACGTGGACGAACTGATGCAGGTGAAGGCCAGCATGCAGGCCTTCGGGGCGCTGAAGGTATTCCTGCTGACAGACAGCGATGAACATCCGAATCTGGCAGAATACGGAAGGAGCCTGGCAGAATTTCCCAAACTGGTGCGCCAACTGGAAAAAACCATTTCGGATAAGGGGGAGATACTGGATACAGCCTCTGTAAAGCTGGCGGGGCTGCGTGTCGGGATCGCTTCGGCGAAAAGCAGGGTGCGGTCCCAGCTGGAAAAGCTCCTGCATGATCCCAATAACCAGAAATATTTCCAGGATGCGCTGGTCACCATGCGGGGCGACCGGTATGTGATCCCCATCAAGCAGGAGTACCGGGCGAATTTCCCCGGTATCGTGCATGACCAGAGCGGAACCGGGGCCACGCTTTTTATTGAGCCCATGTCCGTGGTAAACCTGAACAACAACATCAAACGCTATATCGCGGAAGAAAAGGAAGAGATCGAGCGGATCCTGCGGCAGCTGTCCGGCGCGGTGGGGGCGGAAGGGGATACCCTGCAAAGATGCCTGTCCGTAGCGGCGGAGGTTGACGCGGTGTACGGGAAGGCGCTGTACGCGTTGGAGACAAAGGCCTGCCAGCCGCAGCTCGCGTCCAACGGCGGGCTCCGTATCGAGAAGGGGCGGCACCCCCTGCTGCCGCAGGAAACGGCCGTGCCGCTGGACGTAAGCTTGGGAGAAACCTTCAACACGCTGCTGGTCACCGGACCCAACACCGGGGGCAAGACGGTGGCGCTGAAGGCGGTGGGACTGTTCGCCCTCATGAACCAGACCGGGATGTTCATCCCTGCGGCCAATGCAAAGCTGCCCGTATTCCGGGCCATCTATGCGGATATCGGGGATGAGCAGAGCATTGAGCAGAGCCTGTCCACCTTTTCCGGTCACATGATGAACCTGGTCAGCATCCTGCGGGAAGTGCGGGAGCGGGACCTGGTGTTGGTGGATGAGATCTGCGCGGGCACTGACCCCAACGAGGGCGCGGCCCTGGCCATGTCCATCCTGGACCATCTCACAAAACAGGGTGTCTTTACGATGATGACTACCCATTACAGCGAGCTGAAGACATTCGCCTTCGGGCGGGAGGGGATGGAGAACGCCAGCGTGGAGTTCAATCCTGATACGCTTCTTCCCACGTACCGTCTGCTGATGGGCGTGCCCGGCAGCAGCAATGCTTTCAATATCAGCCGCAAGCTGGGGCTGTCTGAAGACATTATCCGCAATGCGGGCGACCTGCTGAATGAAGAGCATGCGCACATGGAGGATGTGCTGCAGGGGTTGGAAGGGGAGCGCCGGCGTTTTGAAAGCCGCAACCGGGAAGTGGAAGCGCTGCAGTACGAAAGTGAAAAACTGCGCAACCAGCTGGCCTGGCAGAAGAAGGAATTTGAAAAACAGAAGAATGAAATGTTGCGCAAAGCCCGGTACCAGGCCGATGAAATCTACCGCAACAGCCGGCGGGAAGCAGAATCGGTGCTGAAGGAGCTGCGTTCGCTGAAGGCGGATATGGATGTGCGGGCCCTGCAGGCCCGTGCGGAGGAGGCGCGGAAGGCGCTGGACAAGCACCTGAGTCTGGATGAGCCGCTGCCGGAAGGAACGCCGCTGACACCGGACAATGCCCGGCCCGGCATGACCGTGATGGTCAGGTCCCTGCGAAAGAACGGAACCGTTCTGGAGGTGAAGGGAAAGGACGCCCTTATCTCCGCCGGCGCGTTGAAGATGACGGTACCGCTGACTCAGTGTATTCTTGTGAAGGACAAGCCGCGGGAAAACGAGAAGCCGGCAGGCCGGAAGGCAAGCGCTTCCCACACCATGTTTGCTGCCAAGACGGAAAGCGCGGGTCAGGAAGTGGATGTGAGGGGGATGACCACGGATGAAGCGATTCCCTTTGTAGACAGGGCGATTGATGACGCGCTGCTGGCGGGCATTTCCCAGGTGCGCATCATCCACGGGAAAGGGACCGGCGCCCTGCGGGCAGGGCTGCACGCGTATCTTAAGGATCACCGCAGCGTGGCGTCCATAGCCTTGGCGGATCTGGCCATGGGCGGCGCGGGCGTTACGGTGGTGACCGTGCGGTAACGTACATTGCGAAAAATTTGGCAGGAAGACATTGATGGGCCAGTTGCATGTATTGACGTAAAGATGGCGGCGGCCGCGTGAAAAAAATTGCGGGAAAGGCTGAATGAGGTTGTGTTTGTACCTGTGATGGTGATATAATAGCGATATATATTTAGGAGGGGCTGTTTATGGCACTGATTGTAAAAAAATTCGGCGGAAGCAGCGTGGCCACGCCGGAAAAAATTTTTCATCTTGTGGACCGCGTGCTGGAAGAAAGAAAGCCTGACGATAAAATCGTGATCGTCGTTTCAGCGATGGGCGACACCACGGATGACCTGCTGACACTGGCGGGAAGGATTACGGACCGCATGCCGAAACGGGAAAAAGACATGCTGCTGGCCACAGGCGAGCAGGTATCCATCGCATTGCTGGCCAGCGCTTTTGCGGAACGGGGACAGAAAGCGATCTCTTTCACCGGTTTCCAGGCAGGGATCCGGACGAACGCGAGCTTCACCAAGGCCAGCATCCTGGAAGTCAGGGCGGACCGCGTGAAAAAAGCGCTGGACGAAGGCAATATCGTAATTGTCGCAGGGTTCCAGGGAATCACCGATGACGGGGATATCACGACCCTTGGCCGCGGCGGAAGCGATACGACGGCGGTTGCTGTTGCGGCAGGACTGAACGCGGATATCTGTGAAATTTATACGGATGTGGACGGCGTATATACCGCCGATCCCCGGGTGGTCCCCAATGCCATCAAGTTAAAAGAGATTACGTTCGGGGAGATGCTGGAGCTGGCCCGTCTGGGCGCCGGGGTAATGCAGCCGCGGGCAGTAGAGTACGGCGAGCTGACCGGGACGGACATCCATGTCCGTTCTACATTCCACAAAGTGGAAGGGACTATTATCAGGGGGGAATATACGAATATGGAAGAGAAAAAATTTATCATCCGCGGTGTGGCGAGCGATTCAAATGTTGCTAAGATTTCGGTGCGCGGGGTGCCCGATGTTCCCGGCATCGCATATCAGATTTTCAATGCGCTGGCAAATGATAATATAGCGGTGGATATGATCGTGCAGAGCACGAGCAACGTCCGGGAAAAGAATGACATTGTGTTTACCGTGAACAAGACCGACATGGCCGATACGGTAGGCGTACTGGAGACCCTGAAGGACAAGATCGGGTTTGACCGCGTGGACGTGGAATCCAACGTTGCCAAGGTTTCCATCGTAGGCGCGGGCATGCTGGGAAATCCCGGGGTGGCAGCGCGTATGTTCGGCGCGCTGGCCAGCGAAAATATTAATTTAGATGTGATCAGCACCTCTGAAATCACTATTTCCTGTCTCATTGCCAAGGAAGATGAGAAGAAAGCCGTGAACGTGGTGCACCGATTTTTCTTCCCAACTGAAAAATAAGGGCTTTATGGAAGTTTCGGCGATGTTGGAAAGCATGAAGATCTGAAGGGGGTAGAATTATGTATTCAAGTTTTGCGGCGCCTCAGGCAAAAGGCAAAGCAGCCAATGATATCATTTTTGCGGCCAATGCCCTGGCAGTGGCGGATGCTGCTGCGATCGGCGCGGAAAACGTTACGAACGGGACCATCGGCGCCATTATGGACGACGATTCGAAGTTAGTATGCCTGCCTACGGTGGAAGCGGTATTCCGGAATCTGCCGATCAATGAGATCATCGCCTACGCGCCTATCGCTGGCACACCGGATTTTCTGGAGAAGGTCCAGGTGGCGGCTTTCGGTAAATCCCGTCCGAACGGGTTTACCAGCGCAGTGGCTACGACCGGCGGCACCGGCGGCATCCATCACGCAATCTGGAATTACACCGAAGCCGGCGACACGGTTATCACCTCCGACTGGTACTGGGGCGCTTACAAGGTACTGTGCCTGGATCTGGGCCGCAAACTGGACACCTATAAGATGCTCACGGACGATGGAAAATTCAACCTGCCGGCGCTGGAAGCTAAGGTCAGGGCCGTCCTGGCCGCCCAGAACAGCATCATGGTCATCATCAATACCCCGGCCCATAACCCTACCGGTTACAGCCTGACCAAAGAAGATATGGCCCAGGTCGTGGCTATGCTGAAGGCGGTGACGGAAGAAAGCGGGAAACAGGCGGTTCTGTTCCTGGATGCGGCCTATATTGATTACGCGGGGGAAAAGAACGCGGTGCGCGAGGTCTTTAAAGCACTGGACGACCTGCCGGAACGTGTGCTGGCCATCGTGCAGTACAGCATGTCGAAGGGCTTTACCATGTACGGGCAGCGCCTGGGCGCCATGATCTGCGTATCTTCCGACGAGACGGCGGCAAAGGAATTTTTCGATATCAACCAGTACACCAGCCGTGCGACCTGGTCCAATACGAACCGCGCAGCCATGCGGACGCTGGCGCAGATATACAGTGACGACGCGTTGCTGGCGGCCGTGGAGGCGGAGCGGGATCATTATTATAAGATGATCAAGGCACGGGCTGATATTTTTGTGGAAGAAGCAAGGGAATGCGGGCTTCCCATGATCCCGTATATCGCCGGATTTTTCCTGTCTGTTCCCTGTGAAAATTCCCAGGCGGTGTGCGACCTGCTGCACAAAGACCACATTTATCTGGTACCGCTGGCAGCCGGCGTGCGCATTGCCCTTTGTTCCATCCCGCTGCAGAAGATCTCCGGGATCGCAACAAAGCTGAATGATGCGCTGAAAGCCGTAGAGGCAGCGAAAAAGTAAGGAAACGCTGTGTGTGTATTGTGCAGAGGGATTGGACAGCGGTTCCGCCAATCGTGACGAGATTATAAAAAGAGATAAGGAAAACAGCCTGAAGCTGGTTCCCTTGTAAAAGATTTAAATCAGGCTGAAGCTGATGCTTCAGCCTTTTTTATAAAATGGGTGGCTGCACATAACGCGGTTCCGCCTGCCGGTTGCGGCGGGTAAGAACAGGATGCTGCGGGACAGGAGCGGCTGCATACCGTTTGAGGGAAATGCCCGGGAGGAATTTATGTTGCAGGTCACGTTACCGGACGGAAGGATAAAAAAGTTTGCAAAAGGGACGACCTTGGCCGAAATCGGAAAAGATTTTGAAGACAGATATGATTCCCCGATTGCTACAGGAGTTTTTAACGGACAGGCATACAGCCTCCATTATGCAATTACGGAAGAAGGGGAAGTGGATTTCATTCCTTTGAATTCTGTGGAAGGGATGCGGGCTTTTGTGCGCAGCATCACGTTTGTCTGTGATGTAGCGATGAAAAAACTGTTTCCCGGCGCCGAGCTGGAGGTCTGCAATACCCTGGGAAGCGCATTGTATTGCATTGTGCCGAAACTCCGGCTGACCCCGGATCAGCTTATGAAACTGGAAGCTGAAATGCGGCGGATCGTGGAGGAAAAGCATCCGATCGAGATGTTCCCGGTATCGCGTCAGGAAGCGATAGAACGGGCCAGACAGGATCCCTATCTGGGCGGGGATGTCATGGCCATGATCGAGATGGCTCCCGAGTCGGAGACGCTTTTTGCATATGAGTTATGCGGGATCAGGGAGCCTTTTTTTGAGGCACTGCTGAGCAGCACGGAACATCTTTTCGCCTTCGAGCTGATACCGTTCGACAAAGGTTTCGTAATCAATTATCCGGAAATGAATGATTATACCGTACTTCCGCCCTGGGATACCGCCCGGCGTATCAACCATGCGTATCGGGAAGCGGAAGAATGGTCTGCCATGATCGGATGCAACACCATCGCCAAGCTGAACTGTTTTATCCGTGAAGGCAGGGCGGATAAGATCATCCGGGTAGCGGAAGGGCTGCAGGAGAAAAAATTTATTTCCATTGCGGACCATATAGCAGCCCACAGGGATAAGCTAAAATTCATCCTGATCGCCGGTCCGTCCTCGTCAGGGAAAACTTCCTCCAACTACCGGCTCTGCGTGCAGATGGAGGTGAACGGGCTGCACCCGATCCCCATTTCCATGGACAATTATTATGTCAACCGGGAGGATACGCCTAAAAATCCTGACGGAACCTATGATTACGAACGGGTTGAGGTCATTGACATCGCTTTGTTCAACGAGCATCTGGAGCAGCTGCTGCAAGGCAGGACGGTAGAACTCCCGTATTATAATTTTGCCGCCGGCCGCAGGGAATACAGGGGACAAAAGATACGCATGGAGGATGACAGCATCTTTGTCATTGAAGGGATCCATGCGTTGAATCCCCGGCTTTCTTCCTCCGTGCCGGCTGAAAACAAGCTGAAGATTTTTATCAGTGCCCTGACCCCTATGAGTTTAGACGCGTTCAACCGCATCCATACCACAGACTTGCGTATGTTGCGGCGCATGGTGCGGGATTTCCGCTTCCGCTCCCATAACGCGCTGGACACCATAAATATGTGGTCGTCCGTGCGGAAGGGGGAGGAAAAATATATTTTTCCCTTCCAGGAGGATGCCGATATCTTCTTCAATACGTCCCTGATCTATGAGCCGGCTATCCTGCGCAAGTTTGCGGTCCCGTTGCTGCAGACGGTTCCGCCGGAAGAGAAGAAGGCTTATTTTACGGCGTGCCGGCTTCTCCGCCTTCTGTATCTGATAGAGCCGCTGGATGAAGAAGCGATCCCCATCCATTCGATATTGAAAGAATTTATCGGTGGATCAGGCTTTGCAAAGGAGCTGTAATACCAATAGCGGAATATAAAAACTCCCCGTTGACGCTTGCTGTCAACGGGGAGTTGTACTGTTACATGTTACCTGGCCGGTATCGGTCTTTTATTTTCAGCCTGGCTTTTTGGGAGGTTTAACAGGCGCCGGTTTTATCGGAATGGGTTTAGCCGGTGACTGTGTATCTTTTTTCGGTTTGTTGCTGACAACCGGTTTTTGTTGTTTGGGTGGATTGTTGCTTCCGGGCTTTACAACCTTTGGCGGTTTGCCCAGTTCATTCTTCGTGGTTTGCTCGTCAGGATCCTTATCCTTATTTTTGTCATCGTCTTTTGCGATATCCTTGGCTACCGGCGTTACAGCCCCGGCAGGACGGACAAAGTCCAGATTGGGGATCGCCTGTACTGCTTTCGTCATGAAATCATGCCAGATGCTCAGGGGGGCTCCCGAACCGTACATGGAACCCATGCTGCGGTTCCTGTCATCGCCGACCCAGACGGCGCAGACAAGGTTCGGAGTGTAGCCGACGAACCAGGCGTCCTTTGAGTAATCGGTCGTGCCGGTCTTACCCGCTGCCGGGCGTCCGATGCCGGAGCCGCCGGCGGTTCCGCTGATCAGTACATCTTTCAACATATCTGTGGTCTGGTATGCGGCTTTTGCGCTGACGACCTGTTTTGGGGAACGTTTATGTTCAAAAATGACTTTTCCGTTCCGATCCAAGATCTTGGTGATGGAAACAGGAGAGTTGTAAACGCCGTTGTTGGCGATGGTTCCGTAACCGACAGCCATATCCAGGGGACTTACCCCTTTGGACAGGCCTCCTAAAGCCATGGCCGGATTATTGTCGGTATACGGTCCGTCTTCTACCAGGGAAGTGATACCGCAGGCTTTTGCCATCTTCAGGACCTTGTCGGTCCCTACCTTAAGGGCCACGCGGATCGCGGGGATATTGTAGGACCGGGATAACGCGGTACGCAGGGTGACTGTCCCATGGAATCCGCCGCTTGAGTTCTGGGGGGCCCATCCGCCGATCTGCAGCGGCTTGTCATCCACCATGGTGGCCGCATTCATACCGTTATCCATGGCCGTGAGATAGACAAAGGCCTTAAACGAAGAACCGGGCTGGCGCTGTGCAAGAACAGCGCGGTTGAATTTGTCCTGGCCCCGTCCGCCGATCATGGCCTTGATGTAGCCGTTGGTGGGGTCGATGGCGATCATGCCGACCTGGGGCTGTGTCAGGTGATCGGAATCTTCGGTCCAAAGATCCGGGAGATACCGGATGGAGGATTCCGCTATGGTCTGCATGCTGTCGTCAAGGGTGGTGTAAATCTTGAGGCCGCCTTTATACAGTGCGTCGGCGCCGTACTTGTCGATGATCTGCTGGGAAATATAATCAAAGAAGTAAGAACGCAGATTTTTGGTTTTTGCTGCGGAATCGTCTTTCATTATTTTTACGTCTTCCGCTTTGGCCTTTTGGGCATCGGCCTGTGTAATGTGCCCATATTTGACCATCTGATCCAGGACCACGTTCCGGCGTTCCTTGTTCGCTTTGGGATTCTCCATAGGATCGTAGTAGTTGGGGCTTTTGGGGATGGCTGCCAGTGTAGCGGCTTCTGCCAGGTCGATTTCCTGGACATGTTTCCCGAAATATTTCAGCGATGCGGATTCAACGCCGTATGCGCCTTCGCCGAAATAAATCTGGTTCAGGTACATGTTAAGGATTTCATCTTTTGTATATTTGTTTTCCAGCTGTCTGGCCAGAAATGCTTCCTTGATCTTACGGGATAATGTCCGTTCCTGCGTCAGGAAAGCGTTCTTTGCAAGCTGCTGCGTAATGGTGCTGCCACCCTGTACCGCCTGTCCCATAAGGTTGCTGACCAAGGCGCGGAAGGTGCCGCGGTAGTCAATACCGCCATGTTCATAGAAGCGGTTGTCCTCTATTGAGATAAATGCTGCCCGCACATGCTTGGGAATCTTTTCCAGCCTGACCGGCAGGCGGTGTTCCGCAGAAGGGGTAGTATAGATAACATTATTTTTATTATCGTAGAACTGGGAAACCGCGTCAGGGATCAAGCCTTCCTCTATGGCAGAATCCGAAATGGAATAACCGCATGAAGAAGTAAGCATGGCCGCAATGAACAGGGCAGTGAAAGTGACCAGGAGCTTTCCTTTTAACGAAGAATTGCTTTTCATGTCTGCCTCATCTTTCCTTGAGTGAAGAATAAAATAATGCAATGTGCATATTCCATGACATTATAACATTATAATCCGGATTTGTCATTATGTGTCAGAAAACTGTGGTGATACAGGATGAAACCTTTTTTGAGGCCGGGCTATGTCCGGTTACCGCGGTCGGCTTTAATTCCAACAGTATCCGTATGCCGTATCTTCATGACGCAGCAGCGATTCCGACGGAATGGGGACACAATCTCTTGTGGGGCAGAAGGAAAGCGGACACTAAAAGAAAAATAAATCTTCAAAACCGGCTGCTTACCCCTTGCTTTTTTTGGGGAAAAGAGATAAAATACACTTACCCGCCAAAAGGCGGGGGAAGGTTGAAAAAATTTAAAAAAAGTAGTTGACAAGAACAAAAAGTTGTTGTAAACTAA
>CAJOKZ010000048.1 GCA_905235335.1 uncultured Succiniclasticum sp. | reverse complement strand
AGCCCCATAGGCGCGTTTTCGCCACTACGCGATGTTTATATCGTATTTTTCACAAAACGCGCTCTACGGGGCGCATATGAATTCATAGTGTTTTGGTATAAATTGAATTCTCATGCATTATTTTCTTTTATCTCGTTTTTTCACCATTCTTTATTGTTTAATTTAAGAATTTGCATTTTAAATTCAATTTATAATTTTCTTGTTGGCGGCGTCCTGTTTTTCTCTGCGCCTGTGTCTTTCAGAAAAGAAAAACTGCGCCCCTGCCGGGGATTTGTGGGTTTTAAGGGAAAATCAGCCATGCAACGCTGAATCAGCTCTCTAAAAGTATGCAAACTCCGGACAAAGCGCAGACGCTTTTTTGGTAAAACGATTGAATCCGTTTCCCAATGAAAAATCTCTCTTTTTCAGACAGGGACACGGACTTCAGATACATCTTCCATTGCTGTTATTATAGTTATCTTTATAGCTGTTATCTGTAAGTTTATTATAAAGTAATGCAACGGTAAATGCAATGTTTCGGGAATCTCATTTAAAATTCTCAAACACTTTTTTCTTTTTATAAAACCAACATAATCCCCTTCTTCATTTCACAAATTTTTATCGCAGCTATTTCAGTAGGTTAAATTGCCAAAAACCGCCGGCATCTGACAACAAATATTGCGTAAACAAATTCCCTCTCCGAATAATTCCGTGATAAATTGCCGGAACTGTGATATAATCAACATAGCGCAGCAAGGCAGCCGTTTTTACAAAGACGACCGGCAAAGATAAAATTTTTCGGCCGCCCTGCAACCCCCGGGCGCATCCCTGTCACAGGGAACGCCGGATGCGCCGGTGGGCACGCATGTGCTGACGAATGCGGACTGCGCTTGCGCAAAATGAAGAGACCCGGAAGGAGAACGCCATGAAACGAAAACTTTGGATCCTGTTACTGACCTGCATCACCCTTGCCATCCTGCTGGCCGGCTGCGGCGGCGCCAAAGCGCCGGAGAAGAAAGCCGCAGCGCCGCTGAAAGAATTAAAAGTAACCTACGTGAAGGCCCCGCTGAACATCCCCAGCATTGTGGACAAAGCCAACCAGACCGTCGTCAAAGGCTTTGAAAAAGACGGGACCAAAGTCACCTTTCCGGAGATTATCTCCGGCGCCAAACAGACGGAAGCGCTGGCCGCCGGCTCTTTGGACATTGCCAGCTGCCTGGGCGGCACCAGCGCCATCCTGGCAGCCTCCAACGGCGCGGATGTAAAGATCGTGGGCATCTACAGCCGCGCGCCGAAAGCGTTTAACATCATGGTAAAGGATCCTTCCATCAAAACCGCCGCGGACTTAAAGGGCAGGCGCGTCGCCGGCCCCAAGGGCACCATCCTCCACCAGGTGCTGGCCGCTGCGCTGGCGAAGGAAAAACTGACGCTGAAAGATGTGGAGTTCCGTTCCACCGGCATCACGGCGGGAATCAACGCCCTGCTGTCGGGTGAAACCGACGCGGCCCTGGCCGCCGGCGCGGAAGTCCTGCGGGCCCAGCGTGCCGGCGCCCGCATACTGGCCAACGGCGAAGGCCTTGTCAATGCGACCATCGTCATCGGTGTCAGCGGCAAATTCCTGAAAGAGCATCCGGACGCAGTGAAAAAATTTATGGCGCTGTATCAGGAAAGCATCGACTTCATGAAGAAGGATCCGGACAAAGCGTTTGCGTTCACCGCCAAAGAAACCGGGCTTTCCATCGACGATGTAAAGCTGATGGCGCCCTGGTATGATTTTTCCACCGCAATCACTGCAAAGGACATCAAAGACCTGGAAGATACCCAGACGTTTTTGCTGGCCAACGATATGCAGAAAAAGAAAATCGATATCAAGAGCATGATCGCGGAAGTGAAATAAAAAAAGACATCGAGTAGGAGGCTGCCCATTAATTGAGCAGCCGACCCGTCAAAAAAATCCTGCCGTGGAACATTCCACAGCAGGATTTTTCATTGTATGACCCATTGTCTTCTGTTGTAGTTTTTCCCGCACCGCTACGGTCCGTGCCGTCAAAATTGCCGGCAGAACCTTGCGGATCCGACGCGTCTTTTCACAAATTTTCCTTACCCCTCTGCCAACGCCGCCTCAATCGCAATCGCCAGCTGGTCGGCACAGGATGTTCCCCTGCCGGCGCAGTCGTTCCCCTTCAGGATGCGGACGATCTCCTTCGGGTCCGCGCCTTCCACCAGCTTGCCGATGGCAGCCAGGTTCCCCGGACAGCCGCTGGTAAATTTCACGTTCCGGAGCTTCCCCCCGTCATCAATGCCAAACGTAATCAGCTTGCTGCAAACGCCTTTCGGAATATATGAATAGTTTTTCATGACGCATATCTCCCTTTTAATCCACAGTCACAGCCCAATACTCACAATTTCCATTTTCATCTTCCGCAACGACTATCGTTTTTCCGGCAGCAACAGGTTGAATCTTTCCCTCTTCCGCTTTCACAACTTTTTTATCCTTGCTCTTCCAGGAAACCTTTCCCTTCAATCCGGTGTGTAAAGCAATATGCGAAGAACCGGCTTTCATCTTTAGGTTATCAAAATGTATGGTCCTGTCAAAGCCGGCCCCGTAACAGAATATCTTAACAACGCTGCTTTTCATGTCTATTACGATCACACTGAATGAAGTTGACTTTGCCGTACCCCCGTTTTTTTCATACGTATTGCCTTTGCCGTTGCGAATCGGGCAGGCATTCGGAAGGCCGATGGTAACCATGTCATTCCGGACAACGCCTTTAAAACCATTCTCCACATTGAAATTATTTACCGGGAAACTATGGTTGTGTCCATGGATATACGGCAATACCCGCGCGGGTGTTATGCCGGAATAGTCATACGGTATTTCGGTCCCCTTCACGCTAAGCGTGCCTTTATGCTTTTGCACATACTCGGACAGGATACGCGCCGCATTTCCTTTCATGCTCCTCCGTAACGCGCCCTGGGCCAGGTCAATATGGGATACCGTCAATATACTCCAGGCTTCCGGATCTTTGATCCCCGTTAATTTCAATGCTTCGATGAACCACTGTACCTGCCGTTTACCCATAATACGTGTAGTCGTCGTATTTTTATTAGTATCCTGCGGATTCGGTACTACGTCCGGTTTCCCTTCATCCGTAAAGTCTGACGTGTTCAGGTAAATGATTCTGAGCTTCTTTTCCGGAAGATCAATATAGCCATAGTTTCCTTCCGGGTTCGCACTGTCCGTAACCGCGTTCTTATCATTGTATTTACCTACATAACCGTAGATGTCATGGGTCGTAAAATAGTGTTTCAGCTCGCCCTGATCCAGCTGCATGGAATTGGCATCATGGTTCCCGGTTAACCGGATCTGGTTTCCGCTTTGCCCGAACGCTGTATTTAACAAGTCCGCGGCAGATTTCATCTCCACCACGCCGTCCTGGTAATTTTCATACCCGGGTTTCATGCGGAAAATGTAATCTCCAAACGCGATTTTATAATCTACGGGTGTCTGCGCCAAAACCTCTTTTATCCCAAGCGCCATATCTTGTAAGGCATTGCCAATCTGCGCATCGCCTTTCAGGAAATGCATATCGCTGACGCCAAGGATCGTAAACGTATTCTGATTTTGTGCGGCCCGCACTAAATCAGAAACCCGTTTTGCCTCTGCTTTCACATAAGCAGGGACAGTATCGGCAGAGACCTCTTTCGGCTTCACATCCGGTTTGCCCTGATTCGCATAGGAACTGCACCCGAAAAGGCCAATGACAAGCAATGCCAGGCAAACCCAAAGAATTTTTTTCATTGTTTTATCCCCCTCTCAATTTATAACAACCAAACCCATTTGTTGGCAGGCGTGGGGCGCGCATAGCCCCAATCTTCGTCTGCCCCGGATACCACCAGACAAAAGTTGTTTTTTTCCATTACACGCGATATGGCCCTGTTTTCGACCATTGTGCTGGCGGTGATTACTTTTATATCTGTTTCCTGCGTCAGATAGCGCACTAAAGCCCCTACTGTCTCAGAGGCTATCCCTTTTCCCCAGCATCGTTCCAGAAAACGGCAGCCGATACTGGCTTTATGGGTCTTCTCCCGATATCCGTATATCTCAGCCAGCCCACAGAACCGGTCATCCATAAAAACACCGAGGATGATGGATTCTTTAAAGCACTCATTGTACAGGCGGCGGATAACACAGTGTACCGTATCATATTTCTGCTCAAAAAGAAACGTCGGAAGATACCGGTATACGGTTGGGCTGTGCGCCAGTTCCGCCAAACCTTCCGCATCGGTTTCCTCGATCTTTCTCAGAACGAGCCTTTCGGTTTTAATGTACGGTATTTCTGAAAATAACTTTTTCATTTTCACCCGGAACCCGGATCCTACGTTTCCTCTCCGGATTCATCCCCCATATTCAGCCCTGCCGCATCGGAAACCGGCAGCGAGAAAACAATGGACTGGGCCGGCGTATCCATACCGGCGCCTTTCATGATGGCAGACATGATAGCATTGCGCTGGCTCCTTTTCGTGACGATGAAAGTCATATCCTTCTCCGATGCCAGCGATACGCCGAAGAACAGCTCCGCCTGGTTCATGCCGGTGCCCCTGGCATGAATCACCGTGCCGCCGTACGCGCCGGCTGCCCGGGCTGCATCCATCACCAGATCGTTATGTCCCTGGTTGCTGACCACCACCAGTAATTCCATCTTTGTATCTTTCATTACCGATTCTTCTCCTTTCCGGTAATCTTGTCCCGCTGTCAGAAAAGCCATCTCCCGTTTGCCTCCGATACTGCTCAGGGGGATAATGAATGCGATTCCCGTATCCGGCATATCAATGTACATCTTTTTCCGCAAAAACCGTTTCACTTCTTTCCAGACCTCGTCGGTAACCATTGCCATTCCCACGGCTTTTTCCGACCGGTCCAGTCCCAGCATGTCAAGGATTTCATCCTTGGCCGTGCCGTACCCTAAGGAAATAAAGCCTATCGGCATGTTATTCTTGTCATAAGCCGATAAAAATCCGGGAAGCTTTTTCCGGCTTGTGATGGTGATCAAGACATATACTTCACTCACAGTCCGCTACCTCCTACAGATCAATAATATCGTAATCGCCGAAACCTGCCAGCGAATCTTCCTGCATTTCGGGCTTCGGGGCCTGTTTTTCCTTCAGCTTGTAGGCCAGGCCCAGGCACTGGATGGTGACCAGCGGCGTCATGGCCACCATGGCCACCACGCCAAAGGCGTCCGTTACCACATTGCCGCCCAGGGTCATGCAGGCTCCCATGGCAAACGGAAGTAAAAAGGTAGCTGTCATCGGTCCCGAGGCAACGCCGCCGGAATCAAAGGCAATAGCGGTAAAGACCGGCGGTACGGCAAAAGTCAGCAGCAGCGCGATGGCGTACCCCGGCACCAGCATATAGAACAGATGGATCCCCGTCAGCACCCGCGCCATGGCCAGCCCCACGGATATGGACACGCCGACGGACAGGCTGCGCTGCAGCGCCTTGCCGCTGACAGCGCCGTCGGTGATGTCTTCCACCTGCTTCATCAGCACATACACAGCCGGTTCCGCCTTGATGATAAAATACCCGATCAGCATGCCGATAGGAACAATGACCCAGCGTTGCGGCATCGTCGCAAGGATTCCCCCCAGGTCAAAGCCGGCTGGAATAAATCCCACATTGGCGCCGGTCAGGAACAGCACAAGGCCAATATAGGTACAGATGATACCGTGGAAAATACGCAGCAACGGCTTTTTTCCCAGATGAAGGAAAATTGTCTGGAAAACGGCGAAAAAAATTGCAATAGGGAGGACTGCCTGGGCAATTTCACGCACCTGCTCGGGCAGTCCTTCCAAAAACAATCCGCCCAGCTGCAGGGAATTGGAAATTCTCGGCACCATCACCGCCTTAAAGGCGGAGTTCTCCGGACTGAAAATCAGGCTCAGCAGCAAAACGGAAAGGATCGGCCCGATAGAACAGAGGGCGATCAGCCCGAAACTGTCCTGGGACGAATGCCGCGTACCCCGCAACGACGACACGCCCACGCCGAAGGCCATGATAAACGGCACCGTCATAGGCCCGGTCGTCACGCCGCCCGAATCAAAGGCCATCGCCAGAAAATCCGGCGGCGCAAAAAAGGCCACAACAAATGTCAGCACGTAAAAAAACAGCAGCATCCGGGTCAGTGAAATCCCCAGCACCATCCGGATCATCGCCAGCAACAGGAACGCCCCGACGCCGAAAGATACTGACAGGATCAGTACGTTATTGGGTATAGACTGGATCTGGCTGGCCAGCACCTGCAGATCCGGTTCGGATATGGTGATCATAAAGCCGAGCAAAAAGCCCAGCGGTAAAATCAGTCCCAGCTTCCGCGTCTTTGTAATGCGGGCGCCCACCTGTTTGCCCATGGGTTCCATAGCCTGTTCCGACCCGATGGTAAAGAACACCATGCCGATCATCAGCAGGATGCAGCCATACAGAAAAGCCATCACCACATGTGTCGGCATCGGTACGATGGTAACCGACAGGATCAGCACAATGGCTACCACCGGAACAACGGCTGTTATAACTTCGTTAAGTTTTTCCCTGATTTTTTCTCTGACCAATCGAACCGATCCTCCCGAAAATCGTAACTTGTATGTCCCTCTTGTACAGCAACATTCAGTTCATTTCTTCTGCATGCTTTGCATGATTGCCGCATAGGTTTTCCCCACCTTGCGGCCCAGGTTATCGCGGATACTTTTTGAGGAACGCAGCAGGCCGGACGCCACATCCATCGCCAGACTGACGGACAGCCCCTTGCTGTACTCATAGCCGGTGACGTAGGTGATGCGGCTGAACTCGGGCCGCCATCTCCTGTCCATGGGTTTTTTATCCCCGGCTTCCAGCAGGTATTGGTTGGCCTCTTCCTCCAGCCGGTCCCCGTCCGCGTCAATGGCGCCAAAGGTGTTCAGCAGATCATAATTGACCAGGTCGATGAGCTGTTTCGCCGAGTTGTTGTTCAGCACGAAACTGATCTTGCCGTTGGCCAGCAGCAGCAGGCTCCGCTCCTTCCAGGCGGCCAGTTTATGCATCACATTCATCTTGTAAATGGCAGGCAGTCGTTTCCGGATGTCCTCCGCCAGGTTGTACTGCGCCGCTTCCAGCGCCTCCCCGCGCCCGAAACGGGAAATGACATCCCCCGCCAGCGTCTCTCCCGCCACACTGGCCACGGGAACGATTTCCAGCTGCGGATCGTAATGAAGCCGCTTTACCAGTTCCTCCCGGAGATATTCCTTCATGCCGTCTATCTTCTGTTTCTTGTGGAATCCGTCCTCCGCGTTGGTCAGCACGATGACGACCTTGCAGCCGGAGCAGATCAGCGGCACGATGATCTCTTCCACCTCGGCATCCTCGATGCGGGCCGTGCTGGCGGAAAAGCAGTAGTAAACCGCGTGAAACCAGTCGCTGACACGGGGCGAAGTATTTTTTCTGCTCACCAGCGCCAGCACTTCCTTCCGCCACTCCGGAAGGGAGTCCGCCTCCACGCCCCAGGTATCATACACGTGATAGGCCACACCGTTCCGGGTGATCACGTTCTCATGGAGGCCCTTCCCCGTTTTGGGAAGTCCCGCCCCCACCGGCAGGTCGAACCCGTACAGATAATTTAACAGCGAGGTTTTTCCCGCGCCGGTCTTCCCCAGCACGAGGATATTCCGTACGGAAGGACGGTGGACCTTATGTTGTTTTTCTTCTGACAGACGCTCTTTTCCTCCGGCCGCTGCCGCTTCCTTTTTAACGGAAGCCCGGCTGCCCGTCCGGTTCCAGATTTTAATTGCCATACGTCACCTGCATTCTTCTGCATGCAAACCGCCGCAAAAATTTTCTTTCACAGCATTTACAAACGCCGTGCCCCGAAAATTTTTCTTGCGCGGTCTGTTGCTAAAGCCCGATCCTGTAACTTTTCTTTTACTGTCTTTCGTTACTGTCGAAAATACAAAATATTTCCGGACCGGCATCATTTATTATTATTATGATTATAATATTTCTGGATCAGCTGCATGATCACATCCATAGCGAAAGCAGAAGTGATATCCACCTTTTCCCCCTTCGCCATATGGGACGCGGTCTTATAACAGATTTCATTGACCGCCCGGCCGAAGGCATACGTAAAGGAAGTGGCCACACCGCTGTTGACCACCACCGCCGCAACGGAACCGGCGCCGGGGATCAGTTTCAGCAGGGAACGGGAGAATATGCGTCCTGTATTGGAGATCACCACGTTGACAAACACTTCCTTGATCTTGTCCGCCCCCCGGTCGATGCCCCAGAAGTTAAAAAGGTGTGTGGCCATGGCCGTCTGGATCGCGATAAGGGCGGCGGAATCCGTCATGGGAAGCGGGCACACCACGGCGCCTGCCGCAGCCGCGACATAACGGTTGATCAGCTTATCCGCCCGGATGTGCTTGATCTGCAATTCCCGTCCCAATGCCTGGGCAAAGGTCAGCTGCAGCCCCGCGTCCAGATGATCCAGCGACCAGTTCAGCAGTTCGTCCCACTGCATCTTTTCCTGCGGGATCCGGGGATCGATGCTCACCATGAAAGCCGCCGTATCCGGCAGTTTTTTCTTCAGAACGGCTTTTATCTCGTCCAGTTCCACCATGGTGGCCGCATCGATCTGTGTCAGCACAACGCAGACCTCCGTCAGACCGGCCAGGGCCGCGACAGCGTCCAGATCCGTCGGCGTGACGCGCTTGTTGGCTGCCGATATGCAATACCAGGCCAGATGCACATGCTTTTGCACATCCCCCCGGCCGTTGGCTTCCTTCACAAAACCGATGACATCTTTATAGAACTGCTGCTGCTTGTCCTCCCCCACTTCGTAGCCCAGGGTATCGTACAGCACTACGTCGCAGTTTTCCGGCTCATACCGGGTGATGCGGTCCGTCATGGGTTTTCCGTTGCCCGTGACAGCCACATCCATGCCGAAAAGATGATTGATCAGGCTGCTCTTTCCCACACCGGTGCCGCCGGCGACCAGCACACTGGGCTTTTTCACGTTCCTGCGTATTTTATTTAAGACTGCATCGTAATCAAAATACTGGAGATTATCGATCAATTTCCGTACGTCCTCTTCCTTCAACGCAATTCACCTCCGCGCATCACTTCCGCGTTTTCTTTCATCCGTTTTCCGCCATTCCGCTCCCGGATCGTTTGCAATTTATTTTAAACGGTCTTCCGGCATCCCCGGTTATTACAGCTTCATGTTACTAACAAAGCGAACCCTTTTTTCCGCAACTTTTATTTCACAAAATTATGGATCCGGCTGTACACCCGCAGCGCGTTCCCAAAATAAAATTCATCCCAATGTTCTTCCGGCACGATCCTTCCCAGGTTCCGGATATTATCCGGAATATTGATCAGGGGCCAGTCGCTGCCGTACATGATCTTATCCCACATCTCGTGATATTCCAGCCACATGCGGACATACTGCTGGAATGCGCGTATCTCATTCTCCCGTTTTTCCGTCAGGCGATGCTCCCATAAGCCGGAAAAATCAAGGAACACATTCTCGTTTTTCGCCGCCACCTCAATGGCGTCGGGAACCCAGGGATTGCCCACATGGCAGATGACAAACCGAACCTCCGGATGTTCGCTGGCGGCCTCATCCACCGTCAGCGGATGGGAAAAGCGCAGCCGGCCGTGATGGTTTGCCGTCTCCCCGCTGTGCATGGCAACGGGCACATCGAAGGCCTTCGCCAGTTCAAACAGCGGCTCGTGGCGCGGATCATACAGGTACACATGCTGGTATCCCATGTAAAACTTGATGCCCAGGCAATGGGGATCCCGCCGCAGGTAATATTCAAACTCCATCGCGGTTTTTTCCCCGTTCTCCGGCGTAATCTCCTCGCTTACCACACCCAGGCAGTAACCCACGTTTTCCGGCTGGTTATAGGGCTGGCAGCAGAAGGGATCGCCGCCCAGGTTGACCAGCCGGGGCGGCACGCCGCCGAAACGGCTGGGCGCGTCATAGCTGTTCCCCATGGCAACGGCGAAAGCGACGCCGTTTTCTTCGCATATCTTCTGCCAGCCGCTGCGGGAATTTTCATGTCCCGCCAGCTTTGCCAGCTCCGCAAAGCCCTCAATATTAAAATAATGCATATGCGCATCGATAATTTTCATCTGCGTGTCCCAAACAAGGCAGGCCGTGTTTCGCACAACATCCGCACTGCCCTGCAGCGATTTCCTTTAGCTTTAGCTTTGTTTTTCTTCCGCCGGACCCTGGACTGCTTCCATAACGAATCCCAGCCGTTTGCTCTTCTTCATTTCCTTGCGCAGGTCCTTCACCAGTTCCTGCAGCGTGATGTCGTCCATATCCTTTTGCAGGTTCCGTTTGAACTTCCGCAGCCTGCCATCCATGACCGCATGGATGTTGGCCCCCACCGGGCACTCCGGATTGGGATCTTCATGGAAATGGAACAGTTCTTCTTTCTTATCCTCCACCGCGCAGAAAATATCCCACAGGGTGATCTTTTTGGGATCTTTGGCCAGGGACGCGCCGCCTATGCCGGCCTCTACCGTGACCAGCCCCGCATCCTTCAGCTGCCCCAGCGTTTTGCGAATGATGACGGGATTCACATTGACGCTGTTGCCCAAAAAATTGGACGTGGTCTTGCACTGCCCTTCAAATTCATTGACCGCCAGCAAAATATGCACGGCAATCGTAAAACGAGACGAAAACTGCATGATATCCTCCTCCGCTCTTTACCATAAAATTTCCTGTCTGATTTTCGCGGGATCTCTTCACAAGGAACCGTTGTTCTCATGAGTTTATTTGTGTCGTTGAAACCTTTCACAGACGTAAGGCTTCCAACGATACTTTATCTATTATATTTTATCATTGTCCGGTTGTAAGGTCAATGAATACAGCAACGGATAAAAATAATTTCACGAACAGTTCGAAATTGTGATATAAGGGAAAAATTTTGGCTGACGGAAAAAGAAATTTGCGAAAGACTATTGATACAATCCGGCCCCACTTCATCCGCTGGGTAATCTCAGGACGGCTTCAACCTTCCCGCCAATCTCCTGCCGGGCGCACACGCAAAAAAACGTGCCGCCTGTACCCGTTTTGTTTTCAACGGGATACACAGGCGTACACGTTTTTAATTTATGACTGTCTTACCGTATTGATTCCGTTCCGTCCGGCCTGATGCCGGTCAGAAAATACTGGACGCCGCGGGAAAAATCAAAATAATCCTGACGCCGTTTCGTGAACACGCCCCGTTTGTAAAAGCGGAGCGTTTGCAAACCGGGTTAAAATCCCACGTCCTCACCGACCAAAATGACCTTGATCTTATTCGCCGGCTTGCTCCGGCGGGTGATCACGATATAGTTACAGATCGTGTCATCACAGTTGCAGTCCCCGCAGATACCGATCAGCGCGCAGGGGGTTTTTAAGCTGAAACGCTGGGCGTTGATGGTCGCCGCTGTTTCATGGGCCCGGTCGATGGCGCTGTGCAGGGTTTTGACCACCTTGTTCAGCCCCGCGATGACGATCACCTGCTTCGGCCCAAAGATCATGGCGGCGCAGCGGTTTCCGTTGCCGTCGATATTGACCAGTTCCCCGTTCACGGTGATGGCGTTGGCGCTCATCAGGAACGTATCGCACAGCAACGCCTTGCGCATGATCTCCATCCGTTCTTCCGGAGTCTTTGCCGTGTCGCGGTCAATACAGGTAAAATGTTTCCGCACATATTCCTGCAGCCCGATCTCCGCGATGGATACGGAACCGCCCCAGCTGATGACATCGTCTTTTGGTATTAACGCCAGCGCCTGCCGCAGCGCTTCCTCTTGGCAATAATACGCGTCAAAGGCCCGCGCCTTCAGTTTTTTCACCAGCGATGCGCCTAAGATCGCATTGCGTTCTGTCCTTGGGTCTGCCATAATGATTCTCCTCCTCTGTAAAGCTTTATATTTTCATAACAGGATAACGGGTCACGGGAATACTTTTTTTATTATACCATTAAATAGTAAAATGAGGAACGGAAAAACCCATTCCTCACATTGTTTACTAATTTTTTACAATTTTTTGTTATAAACAGCAATACATTATCCTTTCGGCACAACCATCGGCCCGTGGCTCATCCCGCCGTTCAGCCTGTCGTCCTTAAATACCGGCCACATCTTATTGTCATATAACGTCAGCAGCTTCACTTCATTCCCCGTATCGCCTACGATAAAATTCATCTGGTAGCGGGAATCGTATTCTTTCATTCCTTTGTCTTCCCACACCGTGACCTGATACCAGCCGGCCCAGGTATCCACCGGCGGGTTGTCCCCGGTCTTGAATTCAATGTTGTAATCATAGAACTGTGACGTGCTCACCATGTTGGTAGCTGCCGGAATAAAATCCTCCAGCATGCATTTGATCATGGCCCGCTGCAGCACCAGCGGCGCCGGCCGGTCCGTCACCGGGATGTAATGGCCCATGATGGGCGCAGGCAACGTTTCCGGGCCTCCAATGATATTGATGCGCCCGTCGCCGGCAGGAACCATGATATACATCTTCGGCTGGTTCTTCAGTATTCCCGTCTGGCCGTTGCGGACCGTTTCCGCGTAATCCAGCAGGAACGGCAGTTCATCATCATGCACTTCAGTGGGACCGTCCTGCAGCCCGCTCAGTTTGATCTCTTTCGGACTCCGCAGCCGCGCTGCCATGTACACGCTGCCGTCCGGTTTGCCGCCGGGGTGGTTCCGCTGCACCGACTCGATACCGATGTAGGTCCGTTCAAAGGAATCGCCAGCCAGATCGCCTTTCTTGTGCATCACCACCAGATAGGTAATGGTGCTTTCATCGGAAAAACGCTGGTACACGCCTTCTTTGATAAGTTCCGGCGCGCTTTTCCCGGAAACCGTTTTAACGAAACGTCCCGCGCTCCGGACCGGCACGGCATTGTCATTGTTTTCTGCCGCAAATACTCCCATGCAGGATAGGATCAACAGCAAGGTAAAACAAATGGTGGCCAAAAGTGAAATTTTCTTAGAAATTTTCGCAATCCCTTTTTCATTCGTTCTCATTTTTATCCCAAGCCTCCTTTACGCCCTGTTTCGATTTTCTGTTTTC
>CAJOKZ010000047.1 GCA_905235335.1 uncultured Succiniclasticum sp. | reverse complement strand
TGTTTGAGGGCAAAGCCCGAGTTTCGAAGCCACAGGCACATAAGTCCATGGAATAGCAAACACGTACGGTTTTGCGAAACCCTGTGCGCTTGCTTTTTTGTAAAAAATTACAGGTTTTCTTATAACATTTTCAGCAGCAAATCTGTTGTCTGCTGCAGGTAGGGCGTGTTGGTTTCTTCAATCTTTCCGTTATCCGCCGCTTCCGCCAGGGCCGGGTCGATGGGGATCCTGTCCTGACATGTCACGCCCTGCGACGCGGCCGTTTCCGCCAGCCGGCTTTTGCCGAAGACGGCATATTCTTTCCCGCAGTCCGGGCATTTGAAGTAACTGAAGTTTTCCACGATGGAGAGGACGGGGATGTCCATCATCTTCGCCATGTTGCAGGCTTTTTCCACGATCATGCCCACCAGTTCCTGGGGGGAGGCCACCACAATGATCCCGTCCACCGGCATGGTCTGGAACACGGTCAGGGGCACATCGCCGGTTCCCGGGGGCATGTCCACCAGCAGGAAATCCACATCCCCGTACACCACGTCGGTCCAGAACTGCTGGATCGCCCCGGCGATGACCGGTCCCCGCCAGACGACCGGGTCGGTTTCGTTCTGCAGCAGCAGGTTGATGGACATGACCTTGATGCCTGCGCGCGTTTCCATGGGAAAGACGCCGCGGTCTGACATGAGGGCATGACCGTGCAGGCCGAAGGCTTTCGGGATGGAGGGACCGGTGACGTCCGCGTCCAGGATTGCGACCTGTTTTCCGGCGCGGCGCAGGGCCACGGCCAGCAGGGAGGCGGCCATGGATTTCCCGACGCCCCCTTTGCCGCTGACGATACCGATTACTTTTTTGATATTGCTTTCTTTATGCGCCGGCTTTTTGAAGGAAGCCGGATCCCGGCGTTCGCCGCAGCTTGCGCTGCAGCTGCCGCAGTCATGGGTGCAGTTCGCCATAGAAAAAATCATCTCCTGTAAATAATTTATTTTGCTGAATCATAGGAATTATTGACTTCGTATTGCAATACGTTCTTATTTATAAGTAATAAATAAAATCTTATAAGAAATATTTATAAAAGATTTGACATTCTTAATGATAAATGTTACTATATAGCTGGGAACGGAAATAACTCGATTGAGTTGGTTCGTCTCATTATAACACAAAAGTTAATATTGTACAGTACAGGTGCCCGTAAGGGCCTGACAGAGAAGTCCGGTGCAAAGCCGGCGCGGTCCCGCCGCTGTAAGGGGGAGCGAACTTTATAGTGTCACTGGAGCGTAATGCTCTGGGAAGGCGAAGCGAGCTGTGAACCCGAGCCAGAAGAACTGCCTGTGCTAAATTCACTTTCTGACCCGCGAGCGACGGGGAGGAGATGACTGCGGAGTTGTTTTGGACGCAGCTGCCTTCTGACCGTCTTTTCGTAAAAGAAAAGACGATTTTTATTTTGTTTATATTACGGCCTGGACAACCGTCATATAATGATTTGCCATTCTCAAATCTTCCGAAATTCGCATGCGGGGTAACGTGAGCCGCAAACTTCCGTTACCTGCGCGCGAATTCTGGAAGAAGGACAGGCGGCAGATAAGGCAGACACAAATACTGCATTTGTGAAAGAAGTCCCATATCCTGAAACGGAGCTGTTTAGCATTATTTCGCAGCGAATCACTCTCAAAACCCGGGGTTTTTTTAATTTGTAAACTTTTTTGCTCCTGATTTCCGCAATGACTGTGAAAGGTTCACAAATTAAAAAATATTGTGTTTTGGTAACATCCGTCCGGTATTGGACGGTTTTACATAGATTCAGCGACCGGGCGCATTTCCCGGAAGGTGAATCACTAATCTAATGAGGAGGTAAATTGTTTATGGCTGAACAAACCAACGTCGAGCCGTCCAACTCCAAGCCGATGACTGACAAGGAATTGGAAGAACTTCTGCGTAAGTCCGAGCAGAACGCAACTTATCCGGAAGTTAAGTTTGATGAGTTTACAGTCCCCACTCCCGAAGAATGGGTGGCGGCCTGTAACGAACTGTTAAAAGGCAAGCCTTTTGACAAGCTGATGTACACCAAAAACTATGAAGGCATTACCTTCGATCCCATTTACACGCTGCGTAAATGGAAAGACATCCTGCCTACGGATGATTATCCGGGCATGGGTGATTTCCTGCGCGGCAGCACGGTAAACGGTTATGTACATGAGCCCTGGGGTATCGCGCAGGCATGCGATCTCACTGAACCGCAGGAAAACAACGAACTGCTGAAATTTGAAATTTCCAAAGGTAGTACCGTGTATCATGTACGGGTGGACAGTGCTACCCTGGCAGGCATTGATGTTAAAGACGCTGCCAAACCCGGCGACAAGGGCGTAAGCCTCACCACCGTGGAAGACATGCACACCCTGCTGGACGGGCTGGATATGGAAAATATTCCCTTTATGTTATATACCGGGGAAGCTTCTACCCGCCTGCTGGCAATGATGGTAGCCGCGCTGAAAGGCGCCGGCAAGAAAGTTGAAAAACTCCATGGCATCGTGGGCGCCGATCCCATCGGCGAACTGGTGAAAAACGGAAAGACCTGCGAATCGCTGGATTCCCTGTACGACCAGATGGCTGCCGTAATCAAATGGGCTGCTAAAAACGCTCCCGGCCTGCGCACCGTTCTGGTTCGCAGCACGGTATTCTCTCTGGGCGGCGCGGAAAGCGTTCAGGAAATCGCTTACACCTATGCGGTTGCTGTTGAATATGTACGCCAGATGATGAAACGGGGTCTGGATATCCATGAAATTTCCCAGGCTATCGCCTTTGAGTTCAACCAGGGCGCTAACTTCTTCATGGAAATCGCGAAGCTGCGCGCAGCCCGCCAGATCTGGGCCAACATCATGAAAGAGTTCGGCGCTGAAGAAGCGGACCGTGCTTCTTATGTACACGGCCGTCCGGCTACCTTCACCAAGACCGTTATCGATCCCTATGTTAACATGTTGCGTAACTGCACCCAGTCCTTCTCCAGCGTAGTTGGCGGTGTAAATACGTACGAAAACGAGCCCTTCGACGAACTGATCCGTAAAGGCGACACCTTCTCCCGCCGTATTGCCCGCAACATCCACATCATGCTGCAGGAAGAATTCGGCATGCAGGCTCCTATCGATCAGGCTGGCGGTTCCTGGGCCGTAGAAGCGCTGACCAAACAGATCACCGAAAAGATCTGGGCAAAATTCCAGGAAGTGGAAGCGGCCGGCGGCGCGATGGGCGCACTGAAAGACGGCAGCATCCAGAAGGGGATTGCCGACGTGCTGGCAGCCCGCCTGAAAAACCTGGAACTGCGCAAAGACCGCGCCGTTGGCGTCAACATGTATCCGAACATGACAGAAGAACCGCTGGATCCCCGTCCGGAAAACACGGAAGAAGTCAAAAAGATCCTGGTAGCTGCTGTCGAAAAATATGTGTCTGACATTGATGCCAAAAACGCGGAAGCGAAACTGGCTGCTGTCAAAGCGGCTGCCGCTGACGCTCTGGTTGATGCAGAAGCCGATGCATTCGCTGCAGGCGCAACGATCGGCCAGGTAGCAAAAGCTGCCTGCAAGGCCGCAGGCGACGTAACTGTAGAAGCGATTGCCGAGCATCATTGGACGGAAAAATTCGAAGCCCTGCGCAGGGATACCGAAGCGTACATTGCCAAGACCGGCAAGAATGTGGAAGTATTTCTGGCCAACATGGGCCCGATCCCGCAGCATAAAGCCCGCGCTGACTTCTCCACCAGCTTCCTGCAGGTTGGCGAATTCAACGTTCATCTGAACAACGGTTTCCAGGATGACGAAGGCAAACCGGGTTCCCGTTGGGAAAAGGCTGCCGCAGCCCTGAAAGCCGGCATCGACGAAGCAGGCACTCCGTACGACTGTGCAGTAATCTGCTCCACCGACGCTACCTATCCGGAAGACGTTCCGGGCATGGCTCCGCTGCTGAAAGCTGCGAACCCGACCATGAAACTGTTCCTGGCAGGCGCGCCTGCCAAAGATATGAAGCAGACCTATCTGGATGCAGGCATTGATGACTTTATCAGCGTATCCGCAAACTGCTTCGAAATTCTGAAAGACTTACAAAAGAGGAAGGGGATGATTGAATAATGGCTAATCTGAATCCTGATTTCACCAAGATCGCCTTTCCTGAACATCCCCATTGTTCTTATGAGGAATGGAAGAAAGGCCTGGAGAAGAAAACCGGTGAAAACTGGGACGCTCTGAAAGGCACTACCCTGGAACGTATCCCGGTTGATCCTCTGTACACCCAGGATATTTACGCATCCTGCAACCATCTGGATTTCATGAGCGGTATTCCTCCGTTCCTGCGTGGACCGTACTCCACCATGTACGTATTCCGTCCCTGGACGGTACGTCAGTATGCCGGTTTCTCTACTGCAGAAGAATCCAACGCTTTCTATCGCCGCAACCTGGCAGCGGGCCAGAAAGGTCTGTCAATCGCGTTCGACCTGCCGACGCACCGCGGCTATGACGCGGATAACCCCCGTGTTGTAGGCGACGTTGGTAAAGCAGGCGTATCCGTTTGCTCCATGTTAGATATGAACATCCTGTTCTCCGGTATTCCTCTGGACCAGATGTCCGTATCCATGACCATGAACGGCGCCGTACTTCCGATCCTTTCCTTCTTCATCGTATCCGGTGAAGAACAGGGCGTAGATAAGAAGATTATGGCCGGTACCATTCAGAACGATATTCTGAAGGAATTCATGGTTCGTAACACTTACATCTATCCGCCTGATATGTCCATGCGTATCATCGGTGATATTTTCGAATACACCACCAACTACATGCCCAAGTTCAACTCCATCTCCATTTCCGGTTACCACATTCAGGAATGCGGCGCAACCTGCGATCTGGAATTAGGTTACACTCTGGCAGACGGCATGGAATATATCCGTACCGGTGAAAAAGCCGGCCTGAAAGTAGACGCCTTCGCAAAACGTCTGTCCTTCTTCTGGGATATGGGCAAGAACTACTTCATGGAAGTTGCTAAGATGCGTGCGGCCCGTGTACTGTGGGCTAAGATTCTGAAGAGCTTCGGCGCCAAGAATCCGAAATCCATGGCGCTGCGTACCCACTCCCAGACTTCCGGCTGGTCCCTCACCGAACAGGATCCGTTCAACAACATCTCCCGTACCTGTATGGAAGCTATGTCCGCGGCACTGGGCCACACCCAGTCCCTGCATACCAACGCGCTGGACGAAGCCATCGCGCTGCCCACCGACTTCTCCGCACGTCTGGCACGTAACACCCAGCTGTACATCCAGGACGAGACCAAAGTCTGCAAGATCATCGATCCGTGGGGCGGCTCCTACTATCTGGAATACCTCACCAACGAAATCATCCGCCGCGCCTGGGCTCATATCCAGGAAGTTGAATCCCTCGGCGGTATGGCGAAAGCTATCGCAACCGGTCTGCCGAAGATGCGTATCGAAGAATGCGCGGCCCGTCGTCAGGCTAACATCGACAGCGGCAAGGAAACCATCGTCGGCCTGAACAAATACCGTCTGGCCAAGGAAGATCCGCTGAACGTACTGTCCATCGATAACACCGCCGTTCGTAACGCACAGATCAAACGTCTGGAAAAACTGCGCGCGGAACGTAATCCGGAAGCAGTTGCCCGCGACCTGGCAGCCCTGACTGCCGCAGCGGAAAGCCGTGAAAACGGCAACCTGCTGGAATGCGCCGTACAGGCGGCACGCGACCGTGCATCCCTGGGCGAAATTTCCGACGCTATCGAAAAAGTTTCCGGTCGTTTCAATGCTGTAATCCACACCGTATCCGGCGTATACAGCAGCGAATTCAGCGGCAACGACGATATGGAAAAAGCCAATGCACTGGCTAAAGAATTTGAAAAACTGGAAGGCCGTCGTCCCCGTATCTTCCTGGCTAAGATGGGGCAGGACGGTCACGACCGCGGACAGAAAGTACTGGCGACCTCCTTCGCCGACATGGGCTGGGACGTTGACGTGGGCCCGCTGTTCCAGACTCCGGAAGAAACTGCACAGGACGCAGTGGACAACGACGTTCACATGGTAGGCTTCTCCTCTCTGGCTGCCGGTCACAAGACCCTGCTGCCGGCTCTGGTGGAAGAACTCGGAAAACGCGGCCGTGAGGATATTCTGGTAACCATCGGCGGCGTTATCCCCGCACAGGATTACGATTATCTGTACGATCATGGCGCAGCAGCCATCTTCGGGCCTGGTACCAACATTCCGAAGTGCTGCATCAAACTGCTGCAGATGTTAGTAGACCGTGCGAAAGAGGAAGCTGCTCAGGATTAACGGTATTGCAAGGAAGACAGCCTGACCGGCTGTTGACGGATCGTTCTCAAGAGTAGGAAAATTATGGTGCGTGTCTGCCCCTGTTGTGGCAATGGGGGCGGACAGCCCATTTATTTCATGTATATGGGACGGATCGCAGAACCCATGCGGATAGCGCCGCGTGGCGCGTACCGCGCCATCATATGTGAAGAAAGTTGAGATGATAATCATGCCTGAAATTCCAAAATCTGATTTACATCCCAGTTGGGTGCCTGAGGATGCAAATGAAAATTTTGCCTGTTCCGTAATGGGTGGCATCGACACGAAAGTCAATGCCAATTCGGAAGAAAAAGTCTATGACCCCATTGCAGTCCGCCGGGTTCCGTTGCGCAGGAAACCTACCATGGACGAAATCATCAAGGGCGTAGGCGAAGGCAATCGCGTGATGTTATCCAAAGCGATTACTCTGATTGAAAGTAATGCTCCCAAAGATTTTGATAAGGCCCAGCGCGTATTGCAGGGGTTGCTGCCCAAAACGGGCAAGGCGCTGCGCATCGGCATCACCGGTGTTCCCGGCGCTGGCAAGAGTACGTTTATCGAGGCCTTTGGCCAGCTGCTGTGCAGCATGGGCTACAAAGTGGCCGTTTTGGCCGTAGACCCCACCAGCCCTCTCACCGGCGGTTCCATTCTGGGCGATAAGACCCGTATGCAGAACCTGTCCCGGGAACCCAACTGCTTTATCCGTCCCACGCCTTCCGGCGGAACGTTAGGCGGCGTGGCCCGGAAGAGCCGCGAGACCATGATGCTCTGCGAAGCGGCAGGGTATGACGTGATACTGGTGGAAACCGTAGGCGTAGGCCAGTCGGAAACTACGGTCCGCAACATGGTCGACTTCTTTATGTTGGTGGTACTGACCGGCGCAGGCGATGACCTGCAGGGTATCAAGAAAGGTATCATGGAACTGGCCGACGCCATTGTGGTAAACAAAGCGGACGGCGAGAACCTGGCCCGGGCTACCGTGACCCAGGGTGAATATGAACGTATGGTGGAATTCATCCGTCCGGCAACGGAAGGGTGGAAGACCCATGCCTACAAGTGTTCCGCGCTGACCCATGACGGCTTGCCCGAACTGTGGGCCGTAATGCGGAAATTCGAAAAAGATACAAAAGAGTCCGGCGTGTTCCAGAAACGCCGCAAAGCACAGCTTCTGTCCTGGGTACACGGCATGATCGACGAACATCTGCACAACCTGTTCTTCAACGATCCCATGATCAAAGGCCGTATCCCGCTGGTAGAGCATTCCGTGGTCAACGGGCTGATTTCTCCCAGCCAGGCAGTAACGGAACTGATCCGCTGCTTCGATATGGACCGTGCCGCTGCCAAGCATTTTGAAAGCGGCAAGCTGTAAAGGAACAGGCCGCGCAACAGCGCGAAAAAAAGGGCAGGAAACGTGATCACTTCCTGCCGGTTATCAGTGTAAAAGTTTTTGCAAAAATTTCGCAGTCCGGTTTGGACGGCGCATAAAAGGCGTATCACAACGGCTACCGCCTTGGCTGTTGTGTAATAAAAAATCCCTGTCCGTTTGTTTTCGGGCAGGGATTTTAACTTTAGGTGAGGGGCGTATTACAACAATTATGTAATAAAAGCTTGTAAGGTTTCAGCATACTGCGCATGTTTGTGATTATCCGGACTTATGCGCCTGTTGCTTCATATGTTAATAATCCGGATACTCATTCAGGGGATCTTCATCTTTGCCGATTAATGTGAACATATCCGTGGTTTCCCGGTTGTAGGGGAGCTTGGACTTGATGCGTCCCTGCTCCTGCAGCAGCCGTTCCGCTTCCAGGGGCATGCTTTCCAGGCGTTTTAATTTTTTGTAAACGGAAGGACGGAAGGCCCGCCATACTTCCATGATGTTGTGCAGCACCTGTGCGCTGGGTATCTCAAACTTTTCACGGCCTTCCAGTACGGCTTGCACCTTGGCTTTCCGTTCAGCCTGTTCCTCTTCCGAAAGTCCTTCAATTACGCGATCCAGCTCCCTATCCAGCGGGTTTGCCAGATAATCCTCAATCATGATTTCCAGTTCGTTGTCGTATGTAATTCTCCGTTCTGCCATGATGACCTCCTGATATAAAAACATTTTAACGTTAAGAGTGTTGTGAGTTCAGAAAAGCGCAGCCATGCCGTCTTGTCACAGACTGCATTTCCTGTTACTTTATTTTATCATTTGCAATAATTATTATCAATAAGAATATTGAATTTATTAATATAAATTAGCGAAATTTATGGAGAAGGTTACTTCGCGGCAGCTTTGCCGGAAAAAAACGGCCGCCCTTCCTGCAGTTGGACAGAAAGGGCGGCGCTTTGCGCCCGGGAGGCATGCGTCCGCGGAAAAGCCGCGAAAATATTCCGCTGACACGGGTTCATGTAAATACTTCCATAAAATGGAATAATGTTATATAATAACACCATGCTGTTTTTACAGAACACTGTAATTTGTTTAAAAATTAGGGAGAGGTGTATTTTCATGACTATGTGGGCTGCGTTGCTGATTGTGCTCGCCGTGTTTGCTTTCGGCGATTTTATGGGTGTGGTTACGAAGGCGAAGGTGCCGTCGCTTTTCGTTATCATGTGTTCTTTCCTGGTGCTGTTTATGACCAAGGTCATTCCGGCTAATGTGGTGGCGACGGCGGGCCTGTCGCAGATCGCGCAGATCTCAATTGCGTTGCTGCTGGTGAATATGGGCAGCAGCGTGGAACTGAAACAGTTCAAGAAAGAATGGCGGACGGTTGCGTGCAGCGCGTTGTCCATGCTGATTGCGATCATCGGCTGCCTGGTGCTGATCCCGGTCATCGGCCGCGAGAACGTGCTGGTGGCAGGTCCTGTTGTGAACGGCGGCATCGTGGCGACGACCACGATGATCCAGGCGGCGACCGGCAAGGGGCTGGAGATGGCGGCGGCGCTGGCGGCTTTCCTGTATGCGACGCAGAAATTCGTGGGTACGCTGCCTGCCTCGTATTTCGGCCTGAAATGCGCGCGCCGTTTCCTGGCGCAGTACCGGGAAGAAAAAGCGGCGGGCCGGCTGGAAGAAGTGAACAAGCCGGCGGATACGGAAGCGCCTGTGGAAAAGAAGATGACATTTGCGGAACGTTACGATAAATATTACACGGTATACACCTGCCTTGCCATCGGCGCGGCCTGCTCTTATGTGGCGTCGGTAGTGGCGAAGCTGACCCATGGCTGGATCGGCCTGGCCCTGGGCTGCATGATCCTGGGCATCGTATTGCGCAACCTGGGTCTGATTCCTCCCAACATCATGCGCACCAAGGGCGTTTCTGTCGGTTTCTTCATGTTCGGTTCCATGTGTGTCATCGTTCCTTCGCTGGCGAAGGTTGACCTGAGCATGCTCGGTTCCCTGGGTATCGCGGCGGTGTCCGTGTTCGCGCTGTTCCTGATAGGGATTTACGTTGCGTTTAAATTCCTTCCTTTCTGGAGGATTGTGGGGGACAAGGATTTAAGTATCGGTATCGCCATGTGCCAGACCCTGGGCTATCCGGGAACGCAGCTGATCAGCGATGAAATTGCAAAGGCGGTCGGCGAGACCCAGGACGAGGTCGATTACCTGAGCGCCAAGATCAGCACGGCGTATGTCATTGCCGGGTTTACCTCCGTAACAATCCTTTCGGTATTTGTTGCCAGCATCATGGCCAATATGCTGTAAAAATCTTAGTTGCATCATCAAACCGCTGCTGCGCCATCAGGCCGAAGAGGCGGCAGCGAATCAACGTTGCGTCGTCAAACCGCAGCTGTTCCGGCAAATCGCAGCTGCGGCATTTAGGGATGCGCAGCGGTAACTGTAATTTGGCTTTGGCTACGGAGAGAAATAGAATGGATATCGCCGGGTTATACGAGTATATAGACCGGATCACGCCCCAGGCGCAGGCGCTCTGGAAGCATCTGGCGGAGATTGAAAGCCCTTCGTACTGTAAAGAGGGGATCGACCGGATCGTCGCGCATCTGGATACCTATGCCGGCGCCCTGGGCATGACGACCCGCAAGTATGAATATGAAAAAGCGGGTTCCGGGCTGGCGGCGGAGACGGAGGCCGGTAAACTTCCGGCCGTTGCGCTGATGGCGCACATGGATACGGTACACAAGCTGGGATCCTTTCCCGGCGGACTGTTCCGCATCGAGGGCGATGCGGTGCATGGCCCGGGCGTGTATGACTGCAAGGGCGGCATCGCGGTGGCGTTTCTGGCGGCGCAGGCTTTGCAGCGCGCCGGATATCAGAAGCGGCAGATCCGGATCCTGCTGATCGGGGATGAAGAAGTCGCCCACAGCTTTTCGAACGGTAAAAGCGTGGAACTGTACGAGCGGGAGATTCCCGGCTGCTGCTGCGCCTTTAATTGCGAAAGCGGGCTGCTGAACGGCGATGTGTATGTGGAACGCAAGGGCGGCGGTATCGCGGAGATCGCGGTGCGCGGCGTGGAAGCCCATGCGGGGAATGCGCCGCAGCAGGGCGCCAGCGCCATTGCCGAGGCGGCGCGAAAAATTGAAAAGATCGAGGCGCTGTCTGACTGGGAGAGCGGAAAACTGTATAACTGCGGCCTGATCAGCGGAGGTACGGGAGCCAATGTGATCCCGGCCGATTGCCGGTTCCAGGTGGGACTGCGGTTTGTCGCCAACAGGGACTATGATGAAGAAATGGAAAATCTGCGGACCATCTGCGCGTCGAACAGGGACGCCCGGGTTTCGGCGGAGGTTTCCGTGAAGGGGCTGTTCCGGGCTATGGAAAAGACACCGAAGACTCCGGAACTGCTGCGCATATATCAGGAGGCCTGCCGGGATATGGGGCTGCGGATACCCCGGGGGCTGCGCGCCAACGGCTGCTCCGACGCAAGCTTTGTGGCGATGCAGGGCGTGCCCGTGCTTTGCGGCGTCGGCGTGCGGGGCGAATTTAACCATACACTGAAAGAATACGCGCTGCTTTCCTCATTGCCGGAACAGGCGAAAATAATCTGCACGGCGATACTGAACCTGCCGGACGATTTTTAAGGAAACAATGCTTCATGGAGTTTGTGTCCGGCCGGCGTGCGCGATAAAAATTGCAAATATAAAAGGAAAATCCCTGCGGCAAGGCAGGGATTTTTTACGGGGCTATGTTTTGCGATATGGACGGAACGCTGTGCTGGCGCGGCCCGGATTCAGGCTGCCACACAATTCCGTCTATTTTGTTGCGATTTTGATAAACAGCAGCGCCAGCACCACGATGATCAGCGGCTTTACGATTTTGTTTGCCTTGGTCAGCACCATGCCGGCCCCGATATAGGCCCCGATGAAATTGCACACGGCGCCTGCCAGGCCCAGCTGGTAATCTACGTTGCCGCTGAGGATGAAGGTGAGCAGCGCGGCGATGTTGGAGGTCAGGTTGGCGGCTTTTGTCAACCCGGCGGCATTGCGCACATCCAGCATGGCCCAGCCGGTTAAGGCCAGCAGCAGGAACGTGCCTGCCCCGGGGCCGTAAAAGCCGTCGTAGCCGCCGATGAAAAACGCAATGACGGCAATTCGCAGGGGTGTTCTTTTATCTGTTTTATCTACATAGGAATTGGGGTCTTCGCTCAGCCCTTTGTTGCGCATTACGTAAAAGGCGGCGATGGGCAAAACGATGAGCAGCAGTTTGTTGAAGATTTCATCGCTGATGAGCAGTGTCAGGCGCGAGCCGATTGACGATCCGGCAAACGCGCAGACGATGCAGATCAGCGCCGGGCGCAGTTTGATAAACCCGTTTAGGGCCAGGCGCGCGGTGGAAATGGAAGTGCCGATGGCCGAACTGAACTTGTTGGTGCCCAGGGCCAGATGGGGCGGAAGCCCCGCCAGCAGATAAGCGGGCAGGGTAATCAGGCCACCGCCTCCGGCGATAGAATCAACGAACCCTCCTAAAAACAGCAGGGGACAGATAATGAAATATTGCGTATATGCATCCATTTAAAAAATCCTTTGCGTACCGGGAAACGTACAGACAAACCAATCCGTGCGTCCTTATCTCTTTTGTCCGGCGGCCGGGGAGGCCTCTGTGTATTCCCGGGTAAAATCCGGAGGTTCCTGTTATTTCGTTTTATGGGGCAGGCTGCTGTTCACTTCGCCGCCGGCCCAGGCCACGGCTTTTTCCGCCAGCACTTCCGTAGCGTCTACGAAGCAGCCCTGCAGCTTATACATCTGTACGGCTACCGGTACTTCGGTGCAGCCTAAGATGAAGGCTTCCACGCCGCGTTTTTCCATGGCACGGAGTACGGCCTGTGCGGGAGCGGAGTCGTAATTATAATTTGTTGCCTTTACACCGTCGTAAATCATCTCGTGGATGATTTCCTGTTCCGCTTCTTCCGGATGAAGCAGTTCCATGCCCAGCTTTTCAAAAGCTTTTTTTATAAATTCCGGAGGCGCAGGTGCCGGCAGAGGCCAGCAGGCCCAGGGTGCGATAGCCTTCCTCCTTACAGAAAGCCGCTGTTTCTTCAATCATATTGATGAAGGGGGTTTTCACTTTTTTCTGCACTTCCGGCAAAAAGTAATGGGCCGTGTTGCAGCCGATGATGATCACATCGGCGCCCATGGCGGTGAGGCGTTCCGCGGATTTTACCATCTCCGGCACGGGGCTGGGACCCTGCCCGAAGATGCATTCGGAACGGTCCGGGATGTTGGTGTTGTTGTCAATGACCGTGTGAATGTGTTCCTGGTCTTTGATGGCTTTGGTGGCTACGATGACCTTCTGCATCAGGTCAACGGTGGCCATGGGGCCCATGCCCCCCATGATACCGACGGTTTTCATATGAATCTCTCCGTTCTGCCGCCGTTACAGGGGGCGCAAAATGCAATGAAAGTGCGGCGTTGTTGCAAAATATTGTTGTGGATTCTCAATCTGCAAAGCAAATGAAAAAGCAAGCTGAAAAACAAAATGCACAAAACAATTTACGCTAAAAATTATATCATAAAATAACGCCGACGGCATCATTTTCGGTAGTTTTTTTACATGTAATATTTTGAAATTACTGTTAAAATGGTGTTGGAATGAAAATTTATTATGCTATCATATCCTCAAAAAGAAAATAAAGCACAGAAGAAAAAAAGCCAGTATCCATATGTGTTTCAGCGATTTTCCCGTAATTCGTTATTCTATATCCTAATTAGTTCCTGTTCAGCGAAATCGACCTTGCATCTATACTGATAGCGCTGTGTAGTATCGTTTGCTCTGCATTCGCATTTTGCCGCTGCGCAATATGTTACTCGGAAATTTTGTTTTGCATACCGCAACGGGCAAATGCAGAGGTCGGTCAAAAAATTGGGCCGAGTTTGAAATATTATTAGTATGTCAATAAGAGTTTGACTAATTTACAATATTAAAATAAAATTAATGAGAACATAGAATTATCTGTTTGAT
>CAJOKZ010000046.1 GCA_905235335.1 uncultured Succiniclasticum sp. | reverse complement strand
TTTAGCTGTCTGTTGACAGGCCGGATAAATTCTGTTATTATATCATTGGTTAGCGATTGCTAACTTATTTTTGATTACGATGTTAGCATATGCTAACTATAAAAGCAGACTATACGGTACCTGACTATGTGCGAAGAAGATATTATCCGTTACTGCGCTCCCACGCTGGCGGGGATGAAGACCGGCAGCCTGTTTGCCTGCTGTTATCCCTGTAAAGCGTTGCTGCGGGAGGAAGTGCGCAGCCTGAACCGTCGCCTGGCCGGGAAGGGTCTGCGCGTGCTTCCCTTAAGTTTCAAAAATAACCGGGCGCTTCTGTATGTTTTCCGCCCGGATATGCTGAAGCAAAGCTTACACAATTCCCTTGCCTGCCGGCTACTGGAACAGCGCGGCTATCCCTGTGGAAATCCGGACCGCTGCATCATCAGGCTGATGGAACAGCTCAGAGCCGCGCCGGAATTTCCACATGAGATTGGACTCTTTCTGGGCTATCCCCCGGAAGATGTAAAAGGTTTCATAGAGCAGCGGGCGCTGCACTGCAAATGCACAGGCTGGTGGAAAGTCTACGGAGATCAAAAGGAAGCGGAGCAGATTTTTGAACGTTACAAAAGATGCACGGATTGTTATCTCCGGAACTGGCAGCGGGGAAAATCGCTGGAGGCTCTGACGGTTTCCCTGCCGGACAAAAGCAGGCCATGATGTTTTAAAATTTATCGTCGGAGGCTTTGACAGTTTCCCTGTCAGAAAAAATCAGGCATAATGTTTTTCAATTAATTAATCAAAAAGGAAAGGTGATCAACATGAGCAAAGTTGCAGTAGTGTACTGGAGTGGAACGGGAAACACCGAAATGATGGCGAATGCCGTTGCGGACGGCGCGAAAAAGAAAGGCGCGGAAGTGGAAATCTTCACGCCGGCGGATTTTGATTCCGCCAAAATGGATCTGTATGACGCGGTGGCTTTCGGCTGTCCGGCCATGGGCGCGGAAGTTTTGGAGGAAAGCGAGTTCCAGCCGATGTTTGATGACTGCGCGGCGAAACTGGGCGGCAAAAAGATTGCGCTGTTCGGCTCCTGGGGCTGGGGCGGCGGAGAATGGATGCGGAACTGGGAAACCCAGTGCCGTGAACTGGGGGCGGTCCTTGCCTGCGATTCCGTCACCTGCGCCAACCAGCCTGAAGAAAATACACTGGTCGCCTGCATGAATCTGGGCGCGGCGCTGGCGTAAACGGCATCTTGTGAAAGTGCCGATTGAAATTATACAGGGTCTTCTGATCCCGCTGGCGGGGACGGCCCTGGGCGCAGCCTGTGTATTTTTTATCCGGGGCGGGCTGAACCGGAAACTGGAACGGGTGTTTACCGGATTTGCCGCAGGGGTGATGGTAGCCGCCTCTGTATGGAGCCTGCTGATTCCCGCCATGGAACAGTCGGCCTGTCTGGGAAAATACGCGTTTTTTCCGGCGTTTGCCGGTTTTTGGGCTGGTATCCTGTTCCTGTTATTGCTGGACCACATCATACCTCACCTGCACAGGGAAACCAATGAATCAGAAGGTCCTGAAATCCCATTATCCCGTACGGCAAAAATGGTGCTTGCCGTTACGCTGCACAATATTCCGGAAGGGATGGCCGTGGGCGTAGTTTATGCGGGAATGCTGGCGGCTGAGACAGGGGCATCTTCTGCCGGTATTACACCGGCGGGAGCGCTGGCCCTGTCACTGGGCATCGCGATCCAGAATTTTCCGGAAGGCGCGATTATCTCCCTGCCTCTACGGGCGGAGGGATTAAAGGACAGCAGGGCTTTTCTGTATGGCGTTCTTTCCGGGGTCGTGGAACCGGCCGGCGGGTTCCTGACAATTCTGGCCGTCCGTTATGTAACGCCGTTCCTGCCATATTTTTTGAGTTTTGCGGCCGGCGCGATGCTTTATGTGGTCGTGGAAGAACTGATCCCCGAAACGGGCCGGGGAGAACATTCCCATATCGGGACTCTGTCTTTCGCGGCAGGCTTTTCGCTGATGATGGTATTGGATGTAGCGTTATAAATTGTTGTTTGTACGCGTCAAGGCGCCCGTCTGATGCCGCCTTCGTTTTTTCATTCTTCGTTTATGCGGCAAGGCGAAGGCACATGCGGACAATCAGGCACCGAAGCGTTCGGCCGCAATGTAAAGGCGGTATCAGACGGGCACATAAATTCAGGTTTTTCTTACAGCTACTTCATGCAAATAAAAAGTTTTCAGATGCTCCATTTTCGGAGTATCGTATTACATGAATCCTGTCACATCTGGCACAAGATACAAGATGTTTTATCATTTCTCTGCTCTTCCAACTATCTAAATTTTATCAACTCTATTGTCCAAAAGTCCTCTCTAATAGAAATCCCTGCCAGCCCAGCTATAATGCCAGTTGACAGGGTTCTTTCTTTTAGCCTTATTAAATTATTTGATTTATGTTATCACGAATTCTTGATTTTAGTGAAACAAATAAATCTTTACGACAGTTTCATCGTTTTTCCCAGGCGGTAAAAAGCCAACCATTGGAAACAGACTTTCTGTCATCATACCAACCATATTCTTCCAGATAGTCACGAACTGCAATATTTCCTGTATACATATTGCGGCGGCCACTCGGAATTGCGGAAATCACTCTGTGCCGAAGAGGGGCTGCTTGGTTCATACATCGTGAAACCTCCACTGGTCGGTGTAAAGATAGCAAATTTTTTAGAACTCATATAAGAATTGAAATCACTGTTGCTAATTGTTTTTACTGTCAGCGAAGCAAAACAGCAATTAGCTAATACCATGAGGGAAACAAATGTAGCGAAAGCGATTTTTTTATATTTCATAATATTCACAGTTCAATTCATCGTCTGTTGGAAACGATGAACGGTAGCCACCTGCTGCCTCCTTTCATAAACAAGCTACCTATATTTTTATTTTATCAAAAACGACCGCTTATTGTCAATAATACATGCCTTGCAGAATCGGCACTAAATAGTATGCCAATCAACAAAAGCGAAATCACAAAAGAAATGCTTAACAGCTCGTTGACAGCTTATTTTCATAACACCCTTAAAATTGCATAAAGCCATACTGCCCTGAGTTTCTCAATCAATAAGAAATTCAGGGCAGTACGGCTTTTTAAGTTAAGGAGCCTGTTCACACGGACAGGCTTATTTTTTTGCTTTTGACATCCTCCCATGGTTGAAACTATGGGCTTTCAGTCCGAAAAAAATTGTAAATTCTAAATAAAAAAAGCATTTGGTTTTCTATCCTGCGATACGGATCATTTCCAGTCTTCAACTTTTAAATTGTTTACACGGCAAAATTCTTTTGTGTTATTCGTTATCAATGTGTATCCTAATGAGCGTGCATGGGCGGCTATTAGTGTGTCCCTGTCTCCGATCCGTTGATGTTTTTGTTCAAGGTCGGCAAAAATATCCCCGAATTCTTCAGCAGCTTTTTGGTCGAAGTCAAGGATTTTTATCCCATATAATATTTGCATGACAGCCAGTCTGTTTTTTTGCGGATTGTTGCTTTTTTTTATTCCGTATATAAGCTCGGCATAAGTGATAGAAGAAATACACAAGTCTTTGCCTAAGTGCTTTTCTATTCTGGAACTGATTTGCCATTCTGGATGCCGGATGGACATAATTATGGCATTTGTATCGAGCATATACATTATAAATCCTCCCGGGGCGACGGGATGCTTTCCGGGATTCCTTCCTGCAGGAAATTTTCGTCCCGGAGCATTTCAATCCCTTTTCTGTATTCTTTTGCCAAGTCTTCTTCGGCTATTAATACGACGGCATTGCCAATCTTGTTGATAAAGATCTCGTTTGTGTCGAACCGGTATTGTTTCGGGATGCGGACAGCCTGGCTTCGACCGGACATGAAGATTTTTGCTGTTTCCATGATTTCTTCCTCCTTGATATATACCATGCTATATATAGTATATAGCATGGTATATATTTTGTCAATGTCGTTAATGATACTTACTGATAATCATATTACACATGGGGCAGGTCGCCCCATGTGACCTCACTCCTTATTCAGCGTTATTGAAAGTAACAAAAAGTACATTTTTAGTTATATCTGTTAAACATCGGTCATAACCGTTAAATGTGTTTTTAGTGAGGCATTATTGAGGTAAGAAGTACTGGAAAATGGCATAACACAGCCGAATCTTTTTCAATTTAGAGCCGGGTTTCCCCGGCATTTTTATTGCCTTTAACATCCGTGCGGCCACGGATGCTTTCCTGTACCATCCTCTGTTCGTTTTCCGTCTTCCCGAAATACACAAAATGAACACAGTTCCGCCAACTTTTTGACTAAATTTTCAATTATGATGAACTCAAACAGGAAATACGAGGAGGCGAAAAAAGATGAAATTCAACATTAAGAAAATCGTTGCTGCCGCATGTATGGCCGCATTCCTCGCAACTGCTTTCACCCCGGCTGCCACGGAAGCTTCCAACGGACGCATGAGCCTGGCCCAGGCACAGCAGCAAATCAAAAGGCCTGCATATCCGGCATACAAACCCGCGCACAGACCTGACAAGCATCACTATAAAGGTCAGTTCAACAAATGGGCGAACAACAATCACAGACCGGCCATGCATACCAGAGGGCCTGTTTCCCGGACATGGGAGCCGGTACGTAATGCCCCGCCGCACAGACTGAAATCCCGCAGCCACACTGTTAATAAGAAAAAGATGCCTATGAAAGCACACAGCCCGGTCCATAAGGCTCCATCTTTGCCGTACAAACAGTCGGAAAGCAGAAGATAACAACGGAAAAATCCCTGCCATCTCCATATAGTATGAGACAGGCAGGGATTTTTTTTTGAGAGAATGATTGTGTTTCAGTCTATTGTTTTTAAAATTCGACACGGCAAAATTTCATTATATTGTCAGTAACGGATCAATTTTTCGCATTCGCCGTCGATAACACTTTTCTGAAACAAAGGCGAACCAGCGGACCTGCCGCCAACAGCTGCCACACTAATGCAATCGGAAAATTCATCCTGAGAGCGGCCATCCAAGCAGACAGGAAATTCACCGTCACGTGCCTGACCAGGAGCGTTGCGACTGCGCTGGCGACCGGACAGACACAGCAAACCGTTGCGATAGATATGACAATCGGAACCGGCAAGCGGTCATGCGTATAGTTGCGGATCAGCCAAAACGCTATTTTATGCGCAACCGGGGCAATGATGAAAAACTCCAGAGTTAAAATCGCCGGTCCCATAATCATGGCTTCCTTGAGCCACGAGGCAAACGTTACCGCCTTAACAGTTCCTGCCGCCATCGCCTGGTTGTAGGATATCATCATTGCAAACATGGCAGTACACATCATAACGGTAAAGAGCAGTTCTTCCAATTTTGTTTTGGGCATATTTTTTCTTCCTTTCACCGAATTCTGCAATCTTCACAAACACAAAATAAAAATGGGCAGTCATCGCAACCGGTCTTACGTTACGATAACTGCTCATTGCTGTTGTATTGTATCATATTTGCTTTAAAAGTTCCAGTGAAATTTGATACTGCTTTTTTCTTCCAAGCAAAGACTAATGTTAAGCTTCCTTAATCCAGCTGGGCTGGAACTTTTTCTTTTGCTGGACGCAGTCTGCCAGATACAGGTTGATGAGGATCTGATACGGAATACCGGATTCCTCTGACTGATTCTTGAAGTATTCTATCGTGCTGCAGTCCAGGTTAATTGTGACCTGTTTCTTCACTCGCTTAATATATGGATTTTTGCGGCCTTTGGAAGAATCGTATTCTTCTCTCATTCGTATCACCTTCTTCAATTAAATTCGGCATATTGCCGGGATTCTTTTGACGTGGCCTTGCGTGCAGAAATGATTCGTATGACGCGATTTCCTGTAACAATGACAGACTATCAGCAAATTGGCTCTCGCACTAAAGCCTAAAATAATAAACCGTTCCTCCGTCTCCGAATGGTCTGGGTCATCAATTACAATGGCGTCGGCATCATAGAATACAGTCTGTGCTTTTTCAAAGGAAACCCTATGTTTCTGCACAGCCGTTGCCCTGCCGTCAAGGCGAAAGCGCGGTACCATTGCCCGGCATTAAGGTTGCCCCCCGGAAAAAGAACAACCCCGCCTGCAAAGACGGGGTTGCTGCTCTTTGTCTGTTAAAATATCATATGGGCAAAAGCGGACGCGATGACCAGGCTGATTACAGTCCGTTCCAGGAACAGGACGAAAAGTTCTGCCAGGTTTACAGGAATCTTGGAGCCAAGGATCAGCCCTCCCACCTCCGACAGATAAATCAGCTGGGTGACGGAAATCACAGCCACGATGAAACGCGTCATATCGCTGGAAATCGTGCTGGCAGCCAGAATGGACGGAGTGAACATATCCGTGAAACCCACCACCATAGTCTTGGAAGCCGCAGCAGCTTCCGGTATGTCAAGAAGATTGAGGAGCGGCATGAAAGGAAGCCCCAGCGTTTCAAAAAAAGTTGTGTTCAGCGCCAGCACCAGCGCCAATGTCCCAATGCACATGACCACCGGCAGCACGCCGAACCACATGCCGGCCGCGTTTTTCAGGCTGCTTTCCAGGAACTGTTTGGCCCCCCGGTATTCGGCCACCCGCTGGCAGGCAAGATCCAGGCCGTAATCCAGGGACGAAGTGTAACCGTCGGGGAGTTCCTCACCCATAGCCTTGCCGGGCACAAGGAACGTATCCTTCTTCCAGGACAGGGGCGGGATCCGGGGCAGGATCAGGGCGCAGACGATTCCGATTACGCAGACCACCAGATAATAGATCCCAAAATAATCCATCAGCTTCACCTGCGCCAGCACCACGATGCTGAAAGTGATGGATACGGCGGAAAACGTAGTGGCCACGATAGCCGCTTCCCGCTCGGAATAGTACCCGTCCTCGTACTGGTTGGCCGTAAGCATGACACCCAGCGTACCGTCACCGATCCAGGAAGTGATACAGTCCACTGCCGCCCGGCCGGGAATCGTGAACACGGGACGCATGATCTTGGTCAGCAGGGCCCCGATAAATTCCAGCAGGCCGAAATCCAGCAGGAAGGGAAGCAGCAGGCCGGCCAGCAGGAAAATGATGACCAGCACGGAGAGCAGTTCATTCAGGACAAAGCCCCCGGCATCTTCCATCGTGATCATATGGATGATACCGGTGGAACCTTCGCCGGCATCGACTTTCAGGTAAGTCAGCCAGATAAAGACCGCGCCGATGACACGGATCAGGGCCCATACTGGCGTCGCGGAAAACGTTTTATCCACGATGGGGTAGGTGGTGATGAAACTGGGACGCTTCAGGGAGACTACACCCAAAACGGCGGAAACCGTAACGATGGCTACACACAGCAGGGGCAGCAGATCGCCCAGGGCCGTGCCGATCTTATCCGCCATGATCTTGACCACGATGGTCCAGTTGTCATCGTACCGAACCGGCACCATAAATAAAAGAATCCCAAGCAGCGAAGGACCCAGGAACCCCGCCAGAAGTTTTCCGTTTCTTTTTTTCATAAGGCTGTACAGCATCCATCCGTCCGGCTGCGGCAGATGGATTTTCCTTTCCCCCGGGCTCCCGGGTCACTTAAACATTTCTTCATGCATTAAGGAGACACTGATTAAATGAGTTTGTGCGATGAGCGAGGAATTTTTGCGACTGACAAGGAAATGACCCGAAGGCGCAGCTGTAGCTGCGTTGAGGGACATTGGCGCAGTCAGTCACAAAAAGCACCGGTCAGCGTGCAGACGAATTAATCAGCGTTTCCTTAACTATATCACTAAATCAAAAAAGATAAAACAATAAATATGAAAAAATTACATATATTTTTGTTGTGTTTCCGTACAAACTGTGATAAATTTTTACTGGAGCCGGAGCACGGATTCGAATCGTTTGACCGTCCGGCTGTCTGAAATCGTTGGAGGAAAACGGCATGAAAAAATACGTACTGCTTCTTCTCAGCATCCTGATGATGCTTTGTTTTGCGGCCGGCTGCGGCGGGGAAAAGAAGGACGAGGGGCCGAAGGTCCTGAAGGTGGGGACGGAAGCCACCTTCCCACCCTTTGAGTTCAGGGAAAAGGGAAGCAAGGAACTTCACGGGTTTGACATCGACCTGATCAACGCCATCGGGAAAAAGCTGGACATGAAGGTGGAGATCCTGGACATGGACTTCGAGGCGCTGCTCCCTTCCGTCAAGCGGGGAAATGTGAACCTGGTCATCGCAGGCGTTACGATTACACCGGAACGGCAGAAGGTCGTCGACATGAGCGATCCTTATTTTCAGTCCGGGCTTTCCATCGTGGTCAATAAGGGGAACACCGCCATTCATAAGCCGGAAGACCTGAAAGGCCGCGCGGTGGCGGTCCAGATCGAGACCACGGGGGAAGAAAAGGCGAAAAAGCTGACGGGCGACAAGGTGAAAAGCTTCAAGACAAATGAAGAGGTGTTCCAGGCCCTGAAGGAAAAAACGGTGGAAGCCGTGATCATCGACAAGCCGGTTGCCCGGTATTACATCAAAAAGCTTGCGCTGGACGCGGTCATTGCGGGAGATTCCTTTGAGCCCGAGGCCTACGGTATCGTGACCCGCCGCCACGCGGAGCTGACACCCAGGATCAACAAGGCCCTGGCCGAACTGAAGCAAAGCGGTGAATACGATAAAATTTACGAAAAGTGGTTCGGGAAAGAAACGAAATAAAAAGAAAAAACGGTTTGCGGAAACGTTCCGCAGACCGTTTTTTTATGATGACTGTTATTTTCCTGTCACTGTCTGATCATACAGCTGCTTCCGCAGGGAAAGGTCCGTCAGGGTTTTGAGTTTGCAGTACAGGATGCGGCGGACCGAAGCGTCGACCGTCTGTGGGTCAAGGACGCCGTTTTTCACAGCCTGCACCACGCTTTTGTAAATCCGCTGCTGCACGTTGGGATCATGGCAGCTCAGCAGTATATCAGTGCCGGCGCGCAGCGCGGCGATGCCGATTTCTTCCGGTGTATATCCTTCGCTGACGGCGGCCATATCCAGGTCGTCGGTGATGATGATGCCCTGGTAACCCAGTTGCTCCCGCAGCAGTTGTTTTAAGATGACGGGTGAAAGGCTGGCCGGTTTGCTGTCAAAGGCCGGGTAGCGGATGTGGCCGGCCATCACCATGAACTGGTAGTGGGGGTACTGGTCGATGATACGGCGGAAGGGCAGCAGGTCTTCCTGCAGGATGACCTCTTTCGGCACGTTCACTACGGATTGTTCCGTATGGGGGTCGGTCTCGCTGCGGCCCATGCCGGGAAAATGTTTGATGGTAAACAGTACGCCGCTGTCCCGTAAGCCGCGGCAGGCCTGTTCCCCAAATTCCGCCGCCTGTTGGGGCGTCGTCCCGTAGGAGCGTCCGTCCATGCGGCTGCTGCAATCCAGCACCGGGGCAAAGTCAAGGTTGAAGCCCAGCTCTTTTATATCTTTCCCCGTTTTTTCCGCGTGCATGTATGCGTCTTCCGGTTTGCCTTTGCTGATCTTTGTGGCGGAAGGCGCATGGTAAGCGGCGTGCTTCATCCGGGTCACAAGGCCGCCTTCCTGATCGACGGAAAGAAACAGGGGAAGGCGGTAAGAGTTCAGCACCAGGTTCTGCAGGGCGGCGTTTAAGGATTTGACCTGCTCCCTGTTTTCCATGTTCCGGTCAAACAGGATGACACCGCCCGCATGCATGGCCGCCAGCACATTTTTTGTGTTTTCCGTAAGGGTCGTCCCATGGATGCCCACAAACATCATCTGGCCAATTTTTTCTTCTACAGTCATGCGGCCGGCAAGGGTATCTGCCAGCTGCCGTATGCCGTTTTCGGCAGACCACGGCGCTTCGGCAGGCGGCGCCGCCGTACTGTTGCCCGCGGAATTTTTTTCCGCGGCGCTGCAGCCGAAGATCAGGAACAGGACCAGGAACAACAGGCTGCATAAGGTAAATTTCTTTTTCATGGTTATCCGGCTCCGGAAATTTTTTCTTAAGGAGACGCTGATTAAATGAGTTTGTGCGATGACCGAGGGCTTTTTGCGACTGACAAGGAAATGGCCCGAAGGCGCAGCCGTAGCTGCGTTGAGGGTCATTGACGCAGTCAGTCACAAAAAGCACCGGTCAGCTTGCAGACGAATTAATCAGCGTTTCCTTAATTATATCAAAACGTCCCCGGAAAAATCCACTGATGTATTGTGAAAAAATTCCGTTTGCCGCCAACGGCGGTCCGGGTTGAAAGACAGGCGCACCGGCGGCAGGGGCAGGCGGCGTTTTTGGGATAGGGCGCAGCGGTTCGTAAATTGACTTTTATTTTGAAATTTACTATAATTTATATAATAAAAGTAACGTTGCACAGATGGCCCCGTTGTTGTTTAAAAATCAGTGCTTCCTTATATTTCGGCGCAGACCGGAAAGGGTGAACCGTCATGGGCAAAAAGTTTAAAGCTTTTATTTCCTGTACCAAAGAAGAGAATGTGAAACTGATTGCGTTTGTGATCGTCCTGTCGGCGTTCATTGCATTCTTTGGCCGGTAATTGTGTGTTTTTTGTTAAATTTTTATTATCCTGTCCTATATTGTATTGATTTGTGATATAATATAACGGTAGTAGTTTGCGGATTTAGCGGACTGATTCCGTATATAATTGTTTGTATTTACGAATTTTGACCTGTGAACAGATAGAAAACGGTCCGGGGCGGAGGCTTCGGGAATACCGGTATTTGTCGGCAGAGGTGTGATCTGATGAGAAAATCAAAACCCAGCATTTTTGTATATATTTTGGCTTATATCGCAATCATGATGCGCTGGATGCGCAGGAGCACGGTGGGCAAGGTCGTGACAGCGGGACTGCTGATCCTGCTGGTGAGCGGTACCTACAACGGATTAAGCGCAGCCCCCTTCTTTGCGGACCGCGCGCAGCCGAAGCTGACGGAAACGGAAAAGGCGGAGGAAAAAGGCAAGGCGGAAATCGCCAAAAAAGCAGAAGTGCAGAAGCAGCAGGTAGAAGAAGCCAAAGTGGCGGCGCAGCCCGTGCAGAGCCATACATACAGCCTGGTGGTCACCAAGAGCGCGTACCGGATATCCCTGCTGGATAACGGGAACCCGATCAAGGAATACAACTGCGCCGTAGGACGCAATCCGGGCCAGAAGACCAAGACCGGCGACGCGAAGACCCCGGTGGGCACGTTTAAGGTAGAATCCATCAATCCTTCCTCGGACTGGGTTTCCGATGAAGACGGAAAGGGTGCTTACGGGCCCTGGTTCATCACGCTGGATACGCGGGAACTGAGCAAGGGTGAATGGAACGGCATCGGCATTTCGGGAACGAACAAGCCGGAAGGGCTGGGGCGGGCCTCATCCGCAGGCAGCGTCCGGGTACGGAACACCGATATCGAAGAGATCAAAAAGTTTGTCAAGGTCGGGACAGTCGTTACAATCAGAGAATGATCAGCGCACAAAGAGTTATTCCCCCAAGAAGCGCTTGCGGAATAACTCTTTCTTTTTATAAAAAAACAGGAAAGAGAGAAAACAAATGAAAATTCATGGAAAACTGTCAAAGGTCATAACAGTGTTCATGGCGGCGTTGCTGTTTCTTTTTGCGGTAACGGCTGCCGGATGTACGGAAGACAAACCGAAAGAAAAGGACAAGGCCAAAATAACGGAAACGCAGAAACAGAAGCAGAAGACCCCGGAGGAACTGGCGGCGGAAAAGAAAGCGAAGGAAGAAGCGGAGAAAAAGGAGAAGGAAGCGGCGGAAAAGAAAAAGCTGGAAGCGCAAGCGAAGGCGAAACAGGAAAAGGAACAGGTCCGGCAGAAGGCGGATCAGAAAAAGTACAGCATCCTGATCAAAAAGAGCGCCTTCACCCTGTATCTGCTGGATGATCATAACACCGTGGTCCGGTCATACGACTGCACCATCGGAAAAAATCCCGGACAGAAACAAAAACGGGGCGACATGAAGACCCCTACGGGCACATTTTATGTAGACGAGATTGATGACGCATCCGGCTGGACCCATGACTTCGGCGACGGGAAAGGCGAGATCAAGGGGGCGTACGGTCCCTGGTTCATCAGCATCAATACGGATAAAATGAGCAAGGGCGCCTGGGGCGGCATCGGCATCCACGGTACCCATAAGCCCGACGTGATGCGGGCCATGGATTCCGAGGGCTGCATCCGCCTGCAGAACCAGAACGTGGAAGAACTGAAGCAGTATGTGCGCGTCGGTACGAAGGTGACGATTGAAGAATGAAAAAGACGGACCCTTCCGTGTACCTGTTTTCCCTTGGGCATTTTGCGACGGACTGGTGCCAGGGGGCGATCCCGGCCCTGCTTCCGTATTTTATACAGCATTATGACCTGTCCTATCAGGAGGCGGGGGCGTTGGTCTTTGCCAACGTGCTGATCGCCTCGATCCTGCAGCCGCTGTTCGGATATTATTCGGACCGCATCTCGCGCCCCTGGTTTGTTTCCCTGGGACCGCTGCTTTGCGGTATCTCCACGGCGCTGATGGGATTTTGCACGACCTATCCGGCGATCTTTGCGGCAGCCATGCTCTGCGGTGTCGGCAGCGCGCTGTTCCATCCGGAAGGGGCGCTGATGGTGAACCGTGTTGCCGCCAGGGCGAAGGGGCAGGCGCTGGGGATCTTCGCGGTGGGCGGTAACGTAGGTTTTGCTCTGGGACCGGTTGCGGCGGGTTTTTGCGCATATAAGGCGGGAATCCGTTCCCTGGTCCTGTTCCTGGCGGTGAATGCCGTGATCGCCGTCGCTTCCTGGATACGGATGCCTTCCGTGCTGCGCCTGATTTCAGCGGGGGAAGTACAGGAAAAGAAAGACCGGGAATCCCGGCCGCGGGAGAACAACTGGCCGGCTTTCGGAAAGCTGTCGGTTGTGATACTGGCCCGTTCCATCGGGTTTACGATCAGCAATACGTTTATCCCGATCTACTGGATCAACATACTCCATGCCTCCGCCACACAGGGAACCACCGCATTGTCCTTCCTGTTCACGCTGGGGGCGTGTATCACTTTTACGGGCGGGGTGATTTCGGACCGGTTCGGATATCTGAAGATTATCCGCGCCGCGTTCCTGTGCATGGTACCCACGTACCTGCTGCTGACCCATACGACGGACGTATGGATGGCGACGGCCCTGCTGGTACCGGCAGCGGTGTCCGTATTTCTGCCTTACAGTCCCATCGTTGTGCTGGGACAGTCGTACCTGGCCAGGAATGCCGGCTTCGCGTCCGGTGTAACGCTGGGGCTTTCCACCACCCTGGGCGGTATCTTCGCTCCGGTCGTGGGATGGGCGGCGGACCGGTGGGGGCTGGTGAACGCACTGCAGATATTCTGGATCGCGGGCATCGCGGGCCTGATCGCCGCGTTCCTGCTGCCGGAGCCGGAAAAAGAGTAGAGAAGGACGGGAATGAATATGGAATTAGTCAGGGAAAATATTGTCAAGGTGACGCCGGAGAATTTTCAGGCCGAAGTGTTGGAAAGCGACAGGCCGGTACTGGTCTGTTTTTACGCAGCCTGGGACCAGCCCTGCCGGATGCAGCAGACTGCCCTGGACTCCATTGCGGACAAGCATCCGGAGATCAAGGTTTGCAGGCTGGATGTGGAAGAGTATACCGCCTTCGCGCGGCAGTTCGGGATCATGATGATTCCCACGACCATCGCCTTCAAGGACGGGAAAAAAGTGAAACGGGCAACGGGCCTTCGACTGGAAGAAGTGCTGCTGGACATGGTGAAATGAGACAGTGTGACGGCAGTCAGATACGATGAAAAAGTAGTTGTGAAACCGGTTTTAGTGAGAAATTGTTTCAGGAAAAGAGGAGATAAACATGGCGGTAATTGCAGTAAACAAAGAAAATTTTAAAGCGGAAGTGCTGCAGTCGGACAAACCGGTCCTGGTTGACTTTTGGGCGACCTGGTGCGGTCCCTGCAAGATGATGGCTCCCGTAGTGGAAAGCATCGCGGAGGAGCATCCGGAGCTAAAGGTGTGCAAGGTGGATATTGATGAAAACATGGAGCTGGCACAGCAGTTCCAGGTGATGAGCATCCCGACCCTGGCTGCCTTTAAGGGCGGACAGATGACGGGGAAAACCGTAGGCTACCAGGCGAAGGAAAACGTGCTGAAATTATTTGCGTGACCTGTCAGGGAACGCCGGATACAGCCGCAGGAGAGCAGACATGGATATCATTGTGATAGGCAGCGGACCCGCAGGGGTTTCCGCCGCCTTATACGCACGCCGGGCCGGCGCGGCTGTTACCGTGATTACGCGGGGCAGCGGGGCGCTGGCAAAAGCGGAAAAGATTGAAAACTATTACGGGCTGGCCGCGCCTGTGACAGGGGCGCAGCTGGAGGCTGACGGCATTGCGGGGGCCAAACGGCTGGGTGTGGAATTTGTGGAGGCGGAAGTGACCGGCCTTTCCATGAATGACGAATTTACGGCGCTTACGGTACAGACGCCGGGAGCCTCTTATGAAGCGGGCGCTGTCATCCTGGCTGCGGGAAGCACAAGGCTGGCGCCGAAGATTCCCGGCCTGAAGGAGCTGGAAGGAAGGGGCGTCAGCTATTGTGCAATCTGTGACGCATTCTTTTACCGGGGCAAGACCGTGGCGGTCCTTGGGGAAGGGGAATACGCCCTTCATGAAGCGGAAATTCTGCTGCCCCACGCCGGCAGGGTGATGCTTTTTACAAACGGGAAGGAGCCTGCGGCGCCGGTTCCGGAAACCATCGAGGTGCATACGGAAAAGATTGCCGCAATAGAGTCTGTCCAGGCGGACGGCATGGAGCGGGTCGGGGCGGTTCGCACCGAAGACGGCGCCGTTACCCATGCGGACGGCGTGTTTGTGGCGCTGGGAACGGCAGGCAGCGTGGATCTGGCCCGGAAGATCGGGGCGGAAACGGAAAACAACCGCGTCGTGACGGATTCCGGTATGGCGACCAATGTTCCCGGCCTGTATGCGGCAGGCGATTGTACGGGCGGGCTGCTGCAGGTTGTAAAGGCAGCCTATGAAGGCGCGGTGGCCGGTCTTGCGGCTGCAAAATATGTAAGGACAAAAAAATAAAACAACATGCTAAAGCCGGCTGGTGCATGCCATTGGCATGCAGGCAGCCGGCCTGTTGTTTTCTGTTTGATTGGTTTTGCCGCGCGGGTTGCAATGACACGGCGTTACGCTGTGGCGTTGTGTTCCAGGACGTATTTTTCGATCCGTTCCAGCCGTTGCCGGGTAGCGGGATGGCTGGACAGGATGCGGGCGGCGAAACTCATCTGCGCTTCTCCGCTGGTGATGGCGGACAGGCCGTTGTATAAATTGGCGCCCAGCCCGATCCTGCAGGCGTACAGATCGGCCTCAAACTCGTCCTGCCGGGAGCTGAACATGGTGATGAGCTGCAGCGGCAGCTGCATCAGGAACTGGAACAGCCAGATCTGGATCAGGAAGATCCAGGAGAGGAGGGCGCTGAACCAGCCGATGATGGGGATGAAGCTGACGATCTGGAGCGCCAGGGTAATATAGCTGTAGATTCGTACCACAAGGTTTCCGAAGGAGCTCATGGTGCTGGTCAGCAGCGCGGCCTTAGTGTCACGGTTCTGGATATGTCCCATCTCATGGGCCAGGATTCCCGCAATATCACCGATGCTCATGGAATTTAACAGGGGAAGGGTGACGGCGATGTTGTTGCTGCCCAGGGCAAAGGCGTTCAGCACATTTTCCCTGCATACGTATAAATTGTAGTTTTTGATGTTAAGCCCCGCCCTTTGGCAGACGATAGACATGGCCTGCATCAGGCGTTCTTTCTCCGGCCCGTTGGGACGCCGGCAGTTCAGGGACCAGCACAGGTAACGCTGCATGATCCAGGTGCGGTACAGCAGGCAGGGAACGATGAGCGTCAGAAGGGAAAGGACGATGATCACAGAGTTTTCCGTATACGGGATGTTGAAATAGCGCATCCCGTCGGCAAGCCATTTCCATCGGATGGGGCTGAGCAATTCCACCAGGCTCCAGAAGGTGGAAACGATAAGGAAGTTCACGATAAAGGTCAGGCTGAGGACGATGATGTCCCGGAGAATGTTAAACATGACAGTTCCCTCATAAAAATAATACTATCTTCGCCCGTACCAGATGATGCGGCCGGGCACCTGGGCCATAAAGATACCGCAGGTCATCAGGATGCAGCCGGCGAATTCCCGTATTGTCATCATTTCATCTAAGAACAGATACCCGGCCAGCGCGCCAAATATCATTTCGCAGCTCATCAGCATGGTAGCTTCCGTGGGCGGCACCTTGGCCTGCCCGATGATCTGCAGCGTATAGCCGACGCCGCTGGACACCAGGCCGGCGTACAGGATCGGGACCGCGGTCTGCCGGAGGATCTCTCCGGAAAGGGTCTCGCCGGTTGCCAGCACGCCGGCAAATCCCAGCAGGGAGGCCGTGATAAACTGCCCTTCCGCCAGATAGATGCCGGGATACCACCGGACAAAGCGGTCGATGAACAGGATTTGCATGGTCCAGAACAGGACGCCGACGAGGGCGAGAAGGTCGCCGAAATTCAGCGGCTGGCCGTCAGGGCGGAACGACAGGAGGTACAGGCCTGCGACGGAAATGGCGCAGCCGAAGAGGTGCGTGATGCGAAGGGGCTGGCCCGCCAGCAGTCCTGCCACGGGGACGGCGATGATGTACAGCGACGTGATGAATGCCGCTTTTCCCGCGGTCGTGTAAAACAGGGCCTGCTGCTGGAAGGCGGAACCGCAGAACAGCATGCAGCCGATGATGAAGCCGCACAACCACAGAGGCCAGGGTGTATCTTTTCCGCGAGGGGGGGCGTCCATGCGGTTGGCGGCGCCGGAATCCGTGCGGACACCGGCATTGGCGGCAGCCTTTTTCTGCAGTTTCCTTTCCCGGAACACCAGGGGCAGGATGGATAAGGCGCCCAGCACAAAACGCAGCCCGATAAAGGAAAAGGTGTCCATGGTGCCGGTGCTGACACGCTGGAAGATAAACGTCGTACCCCAGACGAAAGCGACCAGCAGCAACAAAAGACGGTTTTTCATTATAGCAGGGGATCCTTTCAGGGGAATCGTCCGATTCCCGCAACAATCATACAAACCCATGTAATCCGTATTTCCTTAAAATTATACTACAGAATCCCGGCTTTTCCAAATGATTAAAAGATAGACTTCATTGTCATTGTGAGATATAATAATGACAAATTTATTTTTTATGTTGAACGCGTGAAGAGCAACGGCCTGCGAAAATAAGGGCGGCAAAGCGCTGCTTCGGAACGGGCCGGCAGCCTGTAAAGCAGATAAAAGGAAACGGGGTTTTTATTATGGAAGAAAAAAATAACGGCGCGATACCGGAAGCGCAGGATAAACCGGTACCGGCCCTGACACACGTGGACGCGAATCAGGAGGGGTACCGCTGGGTGGCCATCACGGCCATGCTCTTTGCCATCGGCATCATCCTGCATACGGTGAGCCCCAACGTGGGCGGCGTGACGCCCAACTGGACCATCGCCATGTATGCCATCGTGATCAACCTTACCCGCCCGCCGCTGAAGCGGGCCCTCGGGATCGGGTTCGTGGCGGGCCTTACGCTGATCCCCTCATCCAAGTCCGCGTTCCCCCTGGGGAACATGGCCAGCGAGCTGTGCGGCGCCACAAGCTGCTGCCTGATGGTGAAAGCCTTTGCCCTCTGCCATCTGGAAAACTGGCGGCCGGTCCCGTTCATCACCGGGTTTGCCGCTACCTTTGTGTCCGGCAGCGTGTTCACCTTCATCCTGAAGCTGGTGCTGGGTCTTCCGCTGCGGATCTGGATCTTCGCCATGCTGCCCGTAGTGGCGGTGGTCGGACTGCTGAACGGGCTGATCACCTTCGGGCTCTTCCGTCCTGTGAAGAAGCTTTTCTATGCACAGGAAGGGGGCGATGACAAATGAATCCTGTCGTTTCCGTCACGGAGTTTTATTTTAAGTATCTCCGCTCCGGCCTGGTCCTGAAAAATATCAATCTGGAGATCGAAAAAGGATCCTTCACTGTCATCATCGGGCCCAGCGGCGCGGGGAAGACGACCCTGTGCAAGGCGATCACGGGCATCGTCCCGTATTATACCGGCGGCGACTATGCCGGGGATGTGAAGGTGCTGGGCGAGACGACAAAAGGGAAAAAGGTCTCGGACCTTGCTATGAAGGTGGGCCTGATGCTGGAGGATTATGAAAGCCAGCTGGTCTCCCTGACGGCAGGGGAAGAAGTGGCGTTCAGCCTGCTGAACCACGGATTCCCCCCGGATGAAGCGGAGGAACGGACACGCCGTGCGCTGGAGGACGTGGGTCTTCCGGGTCGGGAAAACTACCAGCTTGACGAACTGTCCGGCGGACAGCGGCAGCGTCTGGCGCTGGCTTCCCTGCTGGCGGTGCACCCGGAGGTCATCGTGCTGGATGAACCGGTCAGCGCGATGGACCCGGACGGCGGCGAAAGCCTGTATAAACTGTTGGGAAAGATCCGGGAAGAGTACGGGACGACCTTCATCGTCGTGGAACACCGGGTGGAGTTCGTCCTTCCCTATATGACAAACCTGATTGCTGTCAAGAACGGGGAGATCGCGGGGCAGGGGACCTGTGAGGAGGTTGTCTCCCGCATTTATGAGGATACAGAGCTGCGGCCGCTGCTGCCGGATCTGTGGCAGATCAAACGCGGTCTGGAAATAAGCACCGGACAGCGGTTCCGCCTGTGGCGTTCGACAGAGGAAGCCGCGGAAGAACTGCGGATGAAAGGATTCGGAAAAGGGGTGAGGGCATGATTGAAGCAAAAGAGATCAACTTTGCCTATCGCCGCGGTATCCCGGTACTGAACGATATCAACTGTAAAATAGAAGACGGCGAGTTCGTGGCCCTGCTGGGGCATAACGGCAGCGGAAAGACCACGCTGTCCCGCCTGTTCATGGCCCTGGACCATCCCCGCAGCGGGCAGATCCTGGTGGACGGGGAGGATATTGTCAACTACGAACCGGCCGACCTGGCCGATAAGATCGGTTACGTATTCCAGAACCCGGACCTGCAGATCCTGGCGGATACGGTCTATGAGGAAGCGGCCTACGGCCCCCGGGTAAAGAAGCTGCCGGAAGCGAACATCAAAGCCAACGTAAAGGGGGCGCTGCAGGCCATGGGGCTGAACGGGCTGGAAGCCAGATATCCCCGCATGCTTTCCTTCGGACAGAAGCGGCGGCTGGGAGTTGCGGCAGCGCTGGCCCTGAACCCGCGCATGCTGATTCTGGACGAGATCACCAACGGGCAGGACGCCGCGGAACAGGCTGCCATGATGGAATACCTGAAGGCGCTGAACGAGGAAAAGGGAACGACGATCGTTCTGATCACCCACGATATGAACGTGGTGCTGAAATATGCCAGGCGGGCCATCGTGCTGACCGATGGGAACCTGGTGTTCAGCGGCACGCCGCGGGAACTGTTTGAGGGGGATCAGCCGGTTGAACGGTGGGGCCTCCGCCGTCCGACGGTCTCGGTCCTGGCTGCCCGGCTGGGCATTTCTGCGTCCACCTGCGACGCGTTCTGTGAAGCCGTCCGGAAGGAGGGATTCTGATTATGAAGCTGAATGCCTTTACCTGGATTATTGTAACCGTGGCGGTGACAGCCTGGGTGTTTATCCTGCCGCTGCAGGCCGTGGCCACCATCCTTGTGCTGCAGCTGGTGCTGCTGCTGTATATCAAACGGAGCAAGACCATGATGGCAGCTATCGGCGGGCTGGGCGTTTTTACCGGCATGATGATCCTGCTGCAGCTGCTGTTCGGATCGCCGCTGAACGTGGCCCTTTTCGGCGGCCTGCGCATGCTGGTGATGACCCTTGCGTTCCTGTGCATGCTGGCGACCACGCGGATACAGAGCATCGCCAAGGCATTGGTGGACCGGTTCCACCTGCCCGTGGAGTATGCCTTCATGCTGACGGCGGCGCTGCGTTTCGTCCCCAACTTCCTGGAAGACAGCACGGTTACCCTGGACGCCCAGTCCTGCAGGGGGTACTCCAACCGGGGGAACGCCCTGAAACGCCTGTTATCCTATGTGGTCGTGATACGTCCTTTGGTCATGCGGGCCGTGGCGAAGTCGGAGACCCTGGCCCTTTCCATGGAACTGCGGGGGTTTGGCGCCAACACCTATAAGAATATGCCGAAAGAAAAATTCACGGCCATCGACGTTGCCGTGCTGGCGCTTGTGGTGGTGTTGAGCACGTATCCCTTCTGGAAGCGGCTTCTGGGAACCTGAGTGCGGTATTTTTACTAAATTACATATAAGGAAACGCTGATTAATTCGTCTGCACGCTGACATGTGCTTTTAGTGACTGACTGCGTCAATGTCCCTCAACGCAGCTACGGCTGCGCCTTCGGGCCATTTTCTTGTCAGTCGCAAAAAGTCCTCGGTCATCGCACAAACTCATTTAATCAGCGTCTTCATAATAAAACGCGGACCGTTTTACGAATTCGGCTCCGCGTATTTAATTTGTGCACAGCATAATGCGACTTATCCACATAAAACAGGGTTTATCCACACATTATTCACAGAGGACTGTTTACAAACCACAAGATATTGCATGTAAAAAAGAAAATTATTATAAATATCACAATATATAGTTTACAAGGAATGGGGAACGTGCTACAATACTTACGAATTCATCTGAAGAAGTTTATATATATGGGTTACAGGGAGGAATACGGGCATGAAAGTAATTAAACGTGACGGGACGACGGTCGATTTTGATCCGCAGAAGATTGTCCTCGCAATTGAAAAAGCCAACGCGGCCGTTGATGAGGAGTGCCGCATCGAAGCAAACAAAATTAAATCCATCGCGGAATATGTGCACGGGAAGAACCGTCCCCGTCTGCTGGTGGAAGATATCCAGGACATCGTGGAACGGCAGCTGCAGGAAGCTGGCAAGTACGATCTGGCAAAGGCCTATATCATCTACCGTTACCGCCGGGCGCTGGTCCGCAAGTCCAACACCACCGACGAATCTATCCTGACCCTGATCCGCAACAGCAACAAGGATGTAATGGAAGAAAACAGCAACAAGAATGCCGTCATGGCTTCCACCCAGCGGGACCTGATTGCCGGGGAGGTGTCCAAGGATCTGACCCGCCGCGTGATCCTGCCGGAAAAGATTGCCAAGGCCCACGATGATGCCGTCATCCATTTCCACGATATGGATTATTTTATCCAGCCCATCTTCAACTGCTGCCTGATCAACATCGGCGATATGCTGGACAACGGCACCGTGATGAACGGCAAGATGATTGAGTCGCCCCGGAGCTTCCAGGTCGCCTGCAACGTGATGACGCAGATCATTGCGTCCGTAGCTTCCAGCCAGTACGGCGGCCAGTCGGTGGACGTGCGCCATCTGGGTAAATATCTGCGCAGGAGCCGGGATAAATTCGTGATCCGCGCCCGGGAGACCCTGGGGGAAAATGTGGATCCGAAGATTTTGGAAGCCGTGGTGGACGAGCGGCTGCGGGAAGAGCTGAAGGCCGGCGTCCAGACCATCCAGTACCAGATCAACACGTTGATGACCACCAACGGGCAGTCTCCTTTCGTCACGCTGTTCCTGCATCTGCGGGACGACGATCCCTATATTGAAGAAAACGCCATGATCATCGAGGAGATCATCCGCCAGCGCCTGCAGGGTATCAAGAACGAAAAGGGTGTCTATGTGACCCCCGCGTTCCCGAAGCTGGTCTATGTGCTGGATGAAAACAACTGCCTGAAGGGCGGTAAGTACGATTACCTTACCCATCTGGCAGTTAAATGCAGCGCCAAACGGATGTATCCGGACTACATTTCCGCGAAGAAGATGCGGGAAAACTATGAAGGAAACGTGTTCAGTCCCATGGGATGCCGCAGTTTTCTGGCTCCGTGGAAGGATGAGAACGGAAACTATAAATTTGAAGGACGCTTCAATCAGGGCGTGGTTTCCCTCAACCTGCCCCAGATCGGCATCCTTTCCGAAGGCGACGAGGACAAATTCTGGAAACTGCTGGACGAGCGGCTGGAGCTGTGCTTTGAAGCCATTATGTGCCGGCACAACGCGCTGAAGGGCGTGCGTTCCGACGTAAGCCCCATCCACTGGCAGTACGGCGCCATTGCCCGTCTTGCCAAGGGCGAGACCATCGACAAGTACCTGTACGGCGGCTATTCATCCATTTCCCTGGGTTATATCGGCATCTATGAGATGACCAAGGCTGTCAAGGGCTGCAGCCATACCACGCCGGAAGGCAAGGATTTTGCCCTGCGCGTCATGAGACGCCTGCGCGAGACCTGCAACAGGTGGAGGGCCCAGACCAATATCGGCTTCGCGCTGTACGGGACGCCGGCGGAATCCCTGTGCTACCGCTTTGCGCGGATCGACAAGGAACGCTTTGGCACCATCAAGGACATTACCGACAAAGGATACTATACCAACTCCTACCATGTAGATGTGCGCGAGGATATCGACGCCTTCTCCAAGTTTGAATTCGAAAGCGAATTCCAGAAGCTGTCCTCCGGCGGCGCCATCAGCTACGTGGAGATTCCCAATATGCAGAACAACCCCAAGGCCATCGAGGCGGCGGTGCAGTTTATCTACGACCACATCCAGTATGCGGAGTTCAACACGAAATCCGACTACTGCATGGTGTGCGGCTACGACGGGGAGATCATCATAAACGACGACAACGAGTGGGAATGCCCCCAGTGCCACAACAAAGATCACGCGAAGATGAACGTGACGCGCCGTACCTGCGGGTATCTGGGTGAAAACTTCTGGAACGTGGGAAAAACGAAAGAGATCAAGGCCCGGGTGCTGCATCTGTAATGGTGTAATTCAAAACGCATTATTGCTGGTAAAAATCACAGGTGTAAAGTGTAATTCAAAACGCATTATTTGTTAGATAAAAGTCGTAAAAACCGCAAGGTTGACAGATTTGTAAAGGGTAGAAGAAATTCTACCCTTTATTTTTTTGGTGTAATTCAAAACGCATTATTTGAATGTCAATTCCTGTAAAATGTAATTCAAAATGCATTATCTTAAGGTGTAATTCAAAATGTAAAATTACAATTAAGTATGCCCTACTACAATTAGCAATGCCCTAATTACAAAAAATCAAAAATCACCGTTACAATTAAGAATGCCCTAATATTGCGTCAATTNNAAAATCGACTATGTAAATGCACTGACCCATCAAATAAAAAAAGAGCAGAAGCCCTTAACGAACTTCCGCTCTGTTTCTTTCAAACCTGCCAAAACTTTTTGCTCAGCACATCAACACAGCTTAATTTTCCCCCATCCATGAATGCTCCTGTGTCACACAAAATAATATTATTATCCAAAAACTGCGGCGTGGTCGGCGGTGTGTCAGGGTCAGACCAATACTTTTTCTTCAATACCTGTGTCGGTGTATGCCCCACCACGATTGTACCATTCCGTCCATTGTACAGTTCAAAGAAGCCTTCCCGCATCCAAAGCAGGTCATCTTCCCTCTGGTTTTCCAACGGAATAAAGGGCTGTATTCCCGCGTGGCAGAAATAGTAATCCCCCACCTGATAATGGTTCGACAGCATCCGCATCCAGCGCAACCGCTTCTGAAGTTCCAACTTTTTTAATTTCTTAAACTGCCTGAATGTATCCTTCCCGCCATTATCCAGCCAGACCAGTATCATCTGCAGGTCATTGTCTTCAGACATGAAGCTGCGCTTCTGTCCCTCATACTTATAGTAATTAGAACACATGGATTCGTGATTGCCTTTCAAGCAAATAACCCGTTCCGGATACTGCTTGTACAAACTCATTACATAGTCCAGGCACTCCAGCGACTGCGGACCTCTGTCAATGTAATCGCCCAAAAATATCAACAGGTCTTCTTCGGGGTTGAACTGTACTTGTTCCATCAACGCTATTAACTTTTCATACATGCCGTGGATATCCCCGACGGCGAGGATTCGTTTATATTTCATATGTCCTTCACAATGCATTCTCAAAAAAATCCACGATGCTTTCTATGCTTATTATGCAATTAAGATATAGATATTTTGACACAAATGTGTTATCCTGTACCTGCGAAGTTCGAGGATTTGTAAAAGCTTGTAATGAATCGTAGGGTTGGTCAAAGCTATCAGGTGATAAGCATAATGAGTGAACGGATTTTAAATAATCGTAGTATTGTCCTTTTAAGTTTTGTTTTGTATATTGTTTTTTCAATTTACTATTTTAACACTTTAGGACTTACGCAGTTCGGACCCAATACGCAGAAAGCTTTTGAGGATGCCACTGCAGCCAGCCTGCTGATATGCTTCATATTATTTTTAGTGTCAACTGTTATACAGCGCAATCTGGGAAAGACTGTGGCAGGGAAACAACAGGGCGTCCCCAGTTTTTTATTTGAGACGGTAATTTCGGGATTCTTTTTTGCCGCAGGAAGTTTTTTCTGTTTAAAGGGGATAACGGTCGACGATATAAAGAATGCAACAGGGGCTTATCAACCGAGTTTATTTTCATGGAGCCAAATTTGTATATTAGCGTTGTTGGCGCTAACTGTTACTGTATTCTATCTTTTTTTCCGTTTTGACCAAAATGCGTTTTTTAGTTTCATAGGTTATGTTTTGGTGTTGATAGGGCTGCTGTCTCTGTATTACGGTGGTTATAGGTTTTCGGACGATTCCTTTTTACAATTAAGCGTGTTGTTTTTTGCCGGTTCTCAGTCTGCTGCGCCACTGACCAATTTAATCATAGCGGGAATATTTTGGATAATCAGCATTACAGTGAATCAGTCTATAGCGCATAAATATCAACGCCATTTGATATGGTTGGAAACGCTGTTTTTCAGTGCTCTTATCTCTGTTATAGGCGTAGCATGCCTGTCAGTTTTGTATAATAGGGATATTTTATTCTATACTGATTTCAAATATGAAAGTATTTGTCTGTACGCAGGTTTTCTATACCTTGGCTTACAAGGGTTGCTGTTGGCTTCGGAACATATCGGGCGGTTATCGGTAGCGAATAAATCATTGAAAATCTGGGGCGCTGGCGTCCTGTTCCTTAATCTGCTCCTAAGCGTATTCTTTCATAAAGATTTTCTGTTTATGGTAAAGATCACAACGCTCTGTTTGGGGATTTATTTTATTTGGACGCCGACAATAAATTTCAAAACAGTGAAATGGGGAAGTAATCTTTTTAAATTTGCCATATTGCTGTTTTTGGGGTTTGCTTTGGTTGGCGGTACCATATTAGTTGTTTTCCAAATCTTTTTATATGGTGTTTGGTTACAGGATACCGTTTTGTGGAAATATATCGTATTGTTCCGGGAATACAAATTTTCCTGTGTCTTACTGTTATCCGTTATAGCCACAATTTTATCATGGAAACGCTATTCTTTTGCTAATGCTTCAAATATAATGAGCCGTGGAATCATCCTGTGCATCATGGCATGGCTTACGGCAGGGCTTGTACAGGAAACTGTCATCAGTTTATTGACTGCGTTCATCACAATGGGAAATTTAGGCTGGTGGGACAGCGCTTCCAAAGAAACGCAGGGAATGTGGCTTGGGATATCGCTGATGGCAGCATCTGTCATTTCCCTGATTTTTTCTTTATGGCAATGCAAAAAAGGCATAGGCAGAATTATCGTATGGACGGTAATCAGTAATGCTTTACTTTACAAAGGGATAGGCTTTAGCATCGGTATTGGATTACAGCAACTATTTGTATTAAAAGGCCTGCCTGCAAGATTAGGCGTAGATATACATGTCATCAGCGCCTTTTTCCTCATGATAACGCCTTATTTCATACTGTTTGTTTTATTGGGGTTATCACTTATTCTTATTTATTTTACCAGAATGGAGCAGTCGATATTACCCAAGCTGATGAACTGCCGGATGCCTAACAGCGCGGAGACGGAAAAACTTGAAATAATATCGTCGTCTGTTTTTAAAAGAACCGGGATCCCGGCGTCTTCGTACCGTATATTAATCGTTCAAAATAACGAGAACAATGCTTTTTCCATTGGGCGAAATACTGTTGTAGTGACCAAATCATTATTAGATAGGTTCCCAGT
>CAJOKZ010000045.1 GCA_905235335.1 uncultured Succiniclasticum sp. | reverse complement strand
TGGTGCCGCTGGCCGGAGTCGAACCGGCACGCCCGCAAAGGCGCTTGATTTTGAGTCAAGTGCGTCTGCCAATTCCGCCACAGCGGCACGTAAAACACGGAACAGGAATATATTATCATTGCCGTTTCCGTTTGTCAACATAATTATCGAAAATGCAGCGACCGGCCTGACGGTCACTTCAGGGTATGGCTTTCATGCAGCCTCTTCCACAAGACAGCCGCAGCAATTATCCCCAAAAAGGCCGTTGTCCATTGAGGGATCCCCATAGATATCTGCAACATATATGTCATCTGCCGGGGCAGACGAAGCAGATTACATACGATACCCGTACAGGCCCACAGCGTCACAGCCTTCAGCAACGGCGCAAATACGTAATGTTTCCAGCGTTTTTTCTGCTGCAACACCACACAGAAGACCATATTGCCGGCAAAAACAACGGCAACCATCGGCAGTATGGGCAGATGTCCCTGTATAAATGCAAACAGCGGGAGCAGCAGGCAGATACTGCCGGCATACAGCAGACCGCTGCCCCATACAGCAAAACACAGGCTGATGTTAACGATCGTCCCAATCAAAAGCATGGATGCGATGGACGGCAGCGGAAGCAGAAAGCGGATCCCCTGCGCTATGGCGGCTATGGCCAGGCAGAGCGCGGCCCTTGCCAATCTGTGAGTTGCCTGCGTGTCAGTCATTTTGTCTGTTCGCTGATATACTGTTCCAGCGCTTTCTGCAGACCTAATGTCATCTTGCCGGGCTTTCCGTCGCCAATCATACGCCGGTCAATTTTAACGACCGGCATGATCTCGCAGCGGGGCCCGCATAAAAAGGCCTCCTCCGCCCCTAACGCAAACTCCTTGGTATATGCCTTTTCAATGACCTGCATGTCCAGCGTGGCAGCCAGTTTGTCTTTGATGAGCTGTCTGACCGCATTGGCATGTATGCTGCCCAGTTTCGTCGGATACGTCCACAGCATCTCGTCCTTTACTATCATAAAAGCGGCTTCCGTGGATTCCGTAATTTTTTCATCCCGCACAAACAGCGCATCGTAGCATTTGCCCACACGGGCCCTGTTCTTTGCCAGGATTTCCGGCAGACGGTTCAACGTGTTCAGTTCGCATTTTACAGCCCGTTCATCGGGTACAGTCATCAGATTCACGCCGGCCTTCCGCTGTTCCGCCAGTTTTTCCCTGTCCAGCGGCACGGCCTGCATAATAAGTTCCGGCTCACATTGCTCCGGAAAATCCAGATCGTAGGAACCGATGCCCCGGGTAACCTGGGTATACAGCAACCCGTCCGTCACCTCTGCCGCCTCAATCAGCCGGCGAGTGAAATCCACCATCTCATCTTCCATATAGAAGCCCGGGATTTTTATCTGTACCATGGCGTTAAACAGATTTTCCATGTGGATTTCCGCATGTATAGCTTTCCCGTTATATACCGGGATGATCTCATACACTCCGTCCCCGAACTGGTGACCCCGGTTAAACGGATGGACATTGATTTCTTCAGCGTCTACGATATCATTATTAATCAGGATAAGATTGGTTTTCATTGGATCCTCCAGTTAGTTTTCAGTATCGATACTTTGTTGTAATACGGGAACTGCCGGTCCCCTATGCTTTTTAATCTTATTACGTTATGCTTTTTTTGTCAATTTTATGATATAATGGAACAAATACAATATTTTCTGTCATACATGATTGCGAAATAAGTCCTGTCAGCAAATAATGGAATAATTGAATTTCCTCAAATAAATTTTTAGCCTCGTTGTAAAATGAAGTTGCAATAACTAAAAAAGAATGTCCATAGCGATGGATTCATAGTAGAATTTAGTTACCACACAAAATTCTCTAAAGGATCATCACCATGGACAATCCAAATTGTAATACAGAACACAGAAAATTTCAACACCTAACCGCCGAGGAAAGGCATGAAATTGAAGTTCGTTTTAACAAAGATAAGTGGTCGATCTACCAGATAGCCAAACAGTTATGTCGCCCGTTCAACACCATTAAGTATGAAATCAAGCGCGGCCTTGTTCTGCTATACCATGGAACCGTACAACGTTACAGTGCCAAGCAGGCAGAACAAGTATATCTTGAACATCGTTCCCATTGCCGTAAGCAATATAAACGATTAGCAACTTCGTCTTTCATCCAATATGTCGAAGAGCACTTCAAGGATGGCTGGTCGTTGGACGCTTGTGTAGGACGGGCTGAGATAGAAGGCCTGTTCCCTCAGGACCAGAGGGTCTGCACAAAGACGTTGTACAACTATGTGGATGCCGGATTGCTCGGCATAAAGAACATAGACCTCCCGTATAGGTTATCCCGTAAAACAAAGCCAGCGCGAATTCGCCAGAACAAACGAGTCTTGGGCGACAGTATCTCGGAACGGCCCGCAGAAGCCGAAGCACGACAAGAATTCGGGCATTGGGAAATTGACACGGTCAGAGGAGTAAAGAAAGAAACAGAACCCGCTATCCTGACCCTTGTGGAACGAAAATCCCGCTATTCCATCTGGCTAAAAATCATGAGTGCAACGGCCGCATCGGTTCAGGAAGGAATGTGCCGGATACTCACGCATTTTGGGGAAAGGGCGCAACAGGTGTTCAAGACGATCACCGGGGATAACGGTTCCGAGTTTGCTGAACTGTCCCGCCTGACGGGAGAAGGAATCGGCATCTACTTTACCCATCCGTACTCTTCCTGGGAAAAGGGAACCAATGAAAGGCATAATGGACTGTTGCGGCGGTTTATCCCCAAAGGGAAGCCAATCTCCGGTTACGGTACAGAGGATATCCTGTTTATTGGAGACTGGGCCAACAATCTTCCGCGAAGAATCTTGGGTTATAAGACACCGGAAGAACTCTTTGAGAAGGAACTGGATCAAATCTATGCCCTGTGAATGCCGCCGCGTTTTGGCAGCCCTCCGTTCGGGGCTACGCCCCTCACTTCGTGCTGCCAAAACGAACTACTACGAACTTATCTGCTGTTATTGCAACTTGCTATTGCAATTGGGGAAATAAATTTTTATTCTTATTTTTTTATTTTATTCAAGGTTTATTATGTCCACCAAAAAACTTATGCAAATCATGGCTTGCAACGCGGCGGGGATCCTTCTTTTTTTAAGCTGGTATCTGCCAAAGAACCATGGTTTTTGGTTTGCTGTCGACAAAAACATATTTTATTTTTTTAATCATCTTGTGGCGGAGAGCAAAGCCTTTCTTTATTTTGTCGCGGTCACCAATTTCCGGGCTTTTGACAGCATAGCGTTCATTGTCATGTTGCTTATTTTCCTGTACTATTTTTTCCAACAGGATGCAATGGGAAAAAGACATATGTTCTGTATGGGTTTAGCTATGCTGTGCAGCGTGGTGCTCGTAAAAATTGTCGATGGCCGTCTCAATATCCATAGACCGAGCGCTACCACGTATTTTGCAAGTATACACGAACCGGTAAATTTTATCAGCAAAATAACCGGCTGGCACGTAAAAGACAAATCAGGAACCAGTTTTCCCGGTGATCACGGCATGATGCTGTTGATATTTACATCATTCATGGGAAAGTATTTCGGGAAAAAGGCTTTTCTGTCGGGCCTGCTCGTCTTTCTCATTTTTTCTCTGCCACGCATCATGTCCGGGGCCCACTGGTTTACAGATGTGGCCGTAGGCTCCGTCTCCATCGTCCTTGTTGTTATGAGCTGGGTACTGATGACCCCTCTTGCCGATAAAATCATCCGATGGCTGGAACCGAAGTTTCCCTTGTCAATCTTTGAACGGTTCTAACTCGTGTGACTCGCTTTATACTATTGCAGGCGGTATTACTCTGCATCCGGAACAGTTGCCTGATTTATAAAACCACCCTGCATAGACATTAACACGTTTACAATTCAGGAGGTTGTCATGATACCGCAGCCGTTTATAATGAATCCCGGTCTTGGGGACATTCATGCAATATTAATACAAAAAGCCGATCTGCCGTGCTATTCAATCCTGCAACACAACTCTTCTTCCAAAAAAACTTTGGACTCCTGTCCCCGTTGCCGGGTTTTACCTGTCACCACAGCCAAAACGCCATCTTCCGCGCCCTGTTACTGCGATGATGGTCACGGCGACTACAACCGCAGTTACGATGAGGGTTATGATGATTTTGACTATGCCGACTACTCCACCGGAAAAGAAGACAACAACTTCCGCACGCAGCAGAAAAAGAAACGCAAAACAGAAAAACAAATCATTGAAGATATATTGAACCGATGGGACTGATTCCTGTCAGGATTTAAATCCGGTACCGTCGTAAAAGCATGAGGCTGCTGCCGCCAACATAATCACAATCCTGCTTTTATAAAATTCGATTGTCTGCAGCCGGCGATATTTATTATGCCGTTCATTGCAGATAGCCTGAAATTTCTAATATGCTTCAAAATGCAAATGCCTGCATCCGGGAAAATGATTCCGAATACAGGCATTTTTCTTTTCTATAACACGTTATACCGCATGAAATTCTTACCCTATGACTGCCGCGCAACGGTCACACAGTTCCGGATGTGCCGGATCCCGGCCAACTGTTTCGCTGTATGTCCAGCAGCGTTCGCATTTATGTCCGTCTGCCGGTTTCACGGTTACCTTCAGGTCACTGCGTCCGGTTTCCTCTTCCCCGCCGGCAGCTCCTTCGTAAATTTCCACCTGGGATACAATCATCAGGGCAGCTAGGTCTTCTTTTGTTACATTCCGTAAAGCTGTCAGCGCTTCTCCTTCCGCAAAAAGCTGCACCTTCGCTTCCAGGGAATTTCCGATGCTCTTGTTCTGGCGATGCCCTTCCAGCACTTTGGTCACTTCACCGCGGATTTCAACAAGGCCGTCATACTTAGCTTCCAGTGCCTCGTCGATATATTCTTCTTTCACTTCCGGCCAGGAAAGCATCTGCACCGATTCCGGCGCATTGTCCGGCTTCTTCATGAACTGCCATACCTCTTCCATGGTAAAGCTCAATACCGGCGAAAGCATGATGACAAGATCGTTCAGGATCTCATACATGGCAGTCTGGGCACTGCGGCGCGCCGGATCATCCGGACGGGATACATACAGGCGGTCTTTAATAATATCCAGATAGAAACTGGACATATCCACCGCGCAGAAATAATGGATGGCATGGAACATCACATGAAAATCGTATTCCTCATATGCTGCTTCCACTTCCTTTTTCAATTTCTCCAGATGCATCAGAATCAGCCGGTCCAATTCCGGCATATCTTTAAAGGCAACCCTGTCCCTTTCATAATCAAAATCGCTGGTGTTGCCTAAAATATAGCGGAGTGTGTTCCGGATCTTGCGATACGCATCCGACAACTGTTTCATAATATCCTTGGAGATACGGATATCCTGCTTGTAATCTGCAGAAGCGACCCACAGGCGGATGATATCCGCACCGTACTGTTTGATCATATCCTGAGGCGCAATGACATTACCGATGGATTTTGACATCTTTCGGCCTTCGCCATCCACCACGTAACCATGGGTAAGGACAGACCTGTATGGCGCATGCCCGGTCACTGCCACAGAGGTCAGCAGGGAGGACTGGAACCAGCCGCGATGCTGGTCACTGCCTTCCAGATACATGTCACAGGGCCATTCCAGTTCGGGACGTTTCCGCAGTACGCCCATATGGCTGGAGCCGGAATCGAACCACACGTCCATAATGTCTTTTTCCTTATGGAAGTGGGTGTGTCCGCATTTCGGGCACTTCGTGCCTTCCGGCAGCAGCTCGTCAGCTTCGTATTTCCACCATGCATCGCTTCCTTCTTTTTCAAACAGGCCTGCGATTTTTTCAATGGTCGCATCATTGACCAGCGTTTCGTTGCATTTATCGCAATAGAAGATAGGAATAGGAACGCCCCATACGCGCTGGCGGCTGATGCACCAGTCATGACGGTCTGCCACCATGTTATGGATACGGGGTTCGCCCCAGGCGGGGATCCATTTCACTTCGTTATGGATTGCATGCAGCGCCGCATCACGGAATCCGTCCACAGATGCAAACCACTGCTTGGTCGCACGGTAGATGATAGGATTCTTGCAGCGCCAGCAATGGGCATACTGGTGATGGATATTCTTCTTGCCCAGCAGCATCCCCAGTTCTGCGAGATACTTCAGGATAGGCACATTGGCATCAAAGACGAACATGCCTTTGAAACGCTCCCCTGCCTCTTCCGTCAGCCGGCCCTTTTCATCGACCGGGCAAACGATAGGCACATTATATTTCAGGCAGGTCAGATAGTCCACATCACCATGGCCGCCGGCTGTATGGACGCAGCCGGTACCGGTTTCCAGATCCACATAGTCAGCCAGACAGATCAGGGATTTGCGGTGATTGTATTCCGGGAAGGGGTGTTCGCATTCCGCGTATTCCATCTCTCGTCCCCTGACCGTGCCCAGAACCTTGCCCAGTGTAAGCCCTGCTTCGGCCGCCACGCTGCTGACCAGCTCGCTGGCCATGAACAGCACCTCGTCACCGTTTTCCACAAATGAATATTCGAAATCCGGATGCAGGGTTACCGCCATGTTGCCGGGAAGCGTCCAGGGCGTGGTGGTCCAGATGATCACATAGACCGGCCTGCCGTTCACGCCTTCCGGTGTTTTCCCGTTATCCTTTACCAGAGGGAACTTCACATAAATCGTAGGGGTCTTCTGGTCCGCATATTCAATTTCCGCTTCCGCCAACGCCGTTTCGCAGTGCGGACACCAGTATACCGGTTTCAGTCCCTTGTAAATGTATCCCTTGTTGGCCATGGCGCCAAACACACGGATCTGCTCTGCTTCAAAGGAATGATGCAGCGTCAGGTACGGATGATCCCAATCGCCCAAAACGCCCAGGCGTTTAAACTCTTCCCGCTGAATATCGATGAATTCATGGGCATAGGCGTTGCACTTTTCCCTAAGTTCCAGCGGCGTCATACTGTGGCGGTCTATTCCCATGACGTTCAGGCAGGCATGCTCAATGGGCATTCCGTGCGTATCCCAGCCGGGAACATACGGCGTGTCATACCCCTTTGCGTAATTATATTTTATAATGATATCTTTCAATATTTTATTCAGCGCGGTCCCCATATGGATGTGGCCGTTGGCATAAGGAGGTCCGTCATGAAGCACCCATTTTTTATGGCCTTCATGCAGTTTTTGCTTCTTTTCATAAATTTTATTCTCTTCCCAGAATTTTAAAAACTCCGGCTCGCGCTTAGGCAGATTGCCGCGCATGGGAAACTCTGTCTCCGGCAAATTCAATGTCTTGCTGTAATCCACTTTCTTCTCCTCCTGATCATCGGTGTACGGAAAATCTATTTTTCCAAAAAATTAAGTCCCGCCCAAAAAGGGACGAGACTATAGTTAACCCGTGGTACCACCCTCATGACAGAACTATCCTGCCACTCGTACAGCGCGATAACGTGCGCCGACCCGTCCATGCTTACTTCCGGTTCAGCAGGCTGCTCCAAAGTGATCTTCACGCTGCCGAAACTTATGTCCGGGCTCACACCTTCCCCGGCTCGCTGAACCGTTTCCGCAGGTTACTGTCTTTTTCACGGCGATTTACGATATTGTCTTCTGCAGCGTGCACCATGCCACGCTTATAATGAAGTTATTTTACTACTTTTGATACAGGGCGTCAATAGTGCCCAGTTTAAATTTATGGATTCCATATCCCTCACCTGCCTGCAGATGGGATATGTCATTAAGCCGGAATATCGCATGCTCTTTCCATTTATTGATACCCAACACGGAAAAGCTGGAGGGCAGGATGTCAACGGAAAAGTTCAGCCGGTTCACATCATCGATATCCATCCCCAGCCACGCGAAGATGATATTTTGTATGGTGCCCTTGTGGGAGATGATGATCAGGTTTTCCTTTTCCCAGTCCGCTTCCCGTTGCAGCCCTTCCACAGACCGCCGGAAAAATTCCCGCCGTGTTTCTCCCCCCGGATAATTACGGTGATCCAGTTCCTTCAATGTAGCCGGAGGACGGTACAAGGCCCTTGCCTCGCTTTCCTTCAATCCGGCCGCCTTTCCGTTATTTTTTTCTCTGAGAAAGGCGAAGTCCTCGATCTTCTGTATGCCCAGCTTTTCCGCAAAAATTTCCGCAGATTCGTGGGCCCGTTTTAAATCGCTGCACAGTATCCGGAACCTTGGCATACCGCAGGAAAAATCCCTTGACAGCTTTATGGCAGCCGCCTCGATCTGCCTTCTCCCCTTATCCGTCAGGTCAGAATCCGTCCAGCCGCCGGTAAGATGCTCCGTATGGTGTGTCGCCTCGCCATGCCGTACCAATATGATCATGATCAGGAATCCTTGTTATCTTCCGGTTTTTCATCTTTTTTTTGCTGTTTTGCCTCTGCAGTTTTCTGCAATTCGCTTAATGCAACGCGGAGATCGGCATTTTTACGTGGAAATCCGTTGCGGTTGAATACCATGGAATTGCGCGGCCGGAATCGGGGAAACAAGGGCTTGCGAGCCGTTTCCTGCGCAACTGCCTGCGGTTTCCCGGCATTCTTTTTCTCTTCCGGCAAATCCTTCTTGTTTCCATCAGCGGAACGTTTTTCACCTTCCTGTTCCGGCATGACAGGATCAGAGGCTTCGGTAACAGTATGCGTACCGGTTTCAGTACATGGTTCCTTTACAGAAACGGCAGCCGGTTTCCCTGCTTCGACAGCATTGTCTTTCACCGGTTCGGACTTAGCGACAGCAGGCGCCGCTTCGGCCGCCGATTTCTCAAAAGGGCTTTGCTTCCTATCCTCCGTTGCCCGGGCATCGCCGAACCCTTTTGCGGGTGCAGCCGGTTCCGCTTTTACAGCTCCCGCACTGATTTCCCGTGCATCCGATTCCGTATCTGCGCCTTCTGCCACTGACTCCGCACGGGTTTCCAGTACCGGTTCCGCCTTCTTCATGACCTGTAATTTGGGCTGCACCATATCTTCCACGGCAAATTCCGCGTCAAAATTATCGTACAAAGACAGCTGGGACTGCAACAGGCTTTTCAACTGTTTGCTCTGGGAATTGGCCTTGTTCACCATCGTTTTATAGGTATCCATAGCGGCAGCTGCTTTTGTTTCCGCCACAAAGATCATCTTCTGGCTGCGTTCTGTCGCTTCATACACCATGCCGCGGCTGCGTTCTGTCGCTTCCGCCACCATATCCTGGGACTGCTTCGTGGCCTGTGCAATCATATCCTGGGATTTCTGCCTGGCTTCCGCTACCATATCCTGGGACTGCTTCGTGGCATTAGCGATTATTTCATGGGCTTTCTGTGTCGCTTCCGCAACAATGTTCTGTGACTGCTGGTTCGCTTCAGCAATCACCTGATTGGCATGGACGGAAGCCTCCGCAGTCAATGTACGGGCCTGTTCACGGCTTTCGGCCAGCTGGGATTTGCAGTTATCTTCAGCAGCAACTTTCATCTTAGCCACTTCAATTTCCGCAAAGCTCTTCATTTTATCTACAAAAGACTGGGCTTCTTCTTTCAGCTTGCTGGTAGAAGAATCGGTTTTGCTTCGAAGCCCGGTAGCATAGGAATCCGCTTCTGTACGGGTAAACTTCCCATAATCATCTGCCTCACCCCGGGTTTTCAGCGCATATTCATCTGCCTGTTTCCGGATTTTTTCCGCATAGGCGTCTGCTTCAGAACGGATCCGTGTTACTTCCGCTTCGGTATCCGCCCTCAGCTTATTGCAAAAAGCTGCTGCCGATTCTTTCTGCTTGTTGCATGCCAGTTCGGTTTCCTTCGTCAGCATCTCCGCTTTCTGCCGACTGCTCTTTTTTACCTCATCCGCAGTTTCCTGTGCGACCACCAGCGTACTCTGCATGGTGCTCTCCATGCGCTGGTAATATTCCAGTTTGGAACTGACGCGTTCCACGGAATCTTTCAGTTCTACATTATCCTGATATAAACGCTCATAGTCCTTGGAAATCTGCGAAAAAAATTGATTGACCTCATCTGTGTCATAGCCACGGAATCCTTTGGAAAATGTTTTTCCATTTAAGTCCAATGGTGTCAGCATACTTTTTCCTCCTGCTACATTAATCAATTATCCACTGCATGTCTTTCGTTAATATTATTCGCCGGTTTATTTACCTGTGCGTCTTTAACATTGTCAACGAGGTAATTTATGATGTCGCAATCTAAATACGTCCGCCGGCTAACCGGCTGTCACCACACCGTTATATATTCTTGCGGTCTGTCAGATGTACCGCTTCAGCGTAATGGCACAGCGCCCTTTTTTCGTCAGTCCGCGAATCTCTGCAAGTTCTACCCGACCTCTTCCCCGGAATGAAATCACATCGCCTTCCGCCACAGGCTGGGCCCCGTTTTTAGCTTCTTTCCAGTTGAGCTTCACATTCTGGCTCTTTATTTCATCAGCCATCCGGGACCGGCTGATCCCATAGCCTGCCGCGGCCACGGCATCCAGACGGAGCGCCGCCACGGTAGCTGTAACCAGCTTTACCTTTTCTTCCCTTTGCCGGAGCTGTTCTATCCCAATCTGCTGAATGGAGATGTTGGCCGCTCCTATCTGTGTCAGATTGCTTTCTATATAATTTGAAAAGGCCTTGTCCGCAACAAACTGCGCGCCTTCCGGAACCAGTACGATATCCCCTAAAATTTCACGGACACAACCCATGCCCATAAAGGCACCCAGAATATCCCTGTGCCCGATGGTATAATAACGCTTGTCCCAGGAAACGGCATAACCCGTAATGCCAAAATCCGGCGTGCCCCGAAAATCCTCCGCCACAAATGCGGCCCTGACACGTTCCGCATTGGCAAAGCCCCCGTCCGTCTCCAGTCGGATGCCGTCAAAGTTAGCCGCTACGATTTCCGCAATATTTCTGCCGTGGGGATCCAGAAACTCGCTGACCCTGAATTTTGACGTTTTTCGGGCATGCTCGGCAAGGTCAACCAGTCTTGCTGCCAACTCTTCATCCCCGCTGGCCTTAAAATAGCGTAATATTTTATCCCTGTCTGCCATTAGATTTATTTCCCTGTTATTGCGTCTAAGTATCTGCAAATCTTTGTAAAAAACAAACCTGTCGGAACCGCCCGCCCGTTTCTGCCTGCAGTATCTTTGACAAGAAGGTGAACAGGTCAGTGCTTCTTTAACTGCTCGCTGCGGTCCAGCACTGCCTGTACTGCATTAAACAAAGCCCCGCGTACTGCGCCGTTTTCCAATGCTTTGATACCGGCAATGGTCGTTCCTCCGGGAGACGTTACCATATCCCTCAGCACAGCAGGATGTTTCCCTGTTTCCAATACCATCTTTCCCGAACCGGCAAAAGTCTGGGCCGCCAGCTGAATAGCCGTTGCCCTGGAAAGTCCTGCCATCACGCCGGCATCGGCCAGCGCATCAATCAGGACATATACATACCCCGGGCCACATCCGGATACCGCCGTGACCGCTTCTATATCTTTTTCCTGTATCAGGACTGTCTCACCGCAGCAGCCGAAAATCTGCTGCACAGCCTGAACCGCATCTTCAGACACTTCCGCGCCCGGCGCAATCGCCGTCATCCCGGCGCCGACCGCAAGCGGGGTGTTTGGCATCGTACGGATCACAGGATTTCCTTTAAAGATTCCGGCAATTTTTTCAATGGTGACCGATCCCATGATGGATACGATCACGGCCTTCCTGCCCACCGCTTCCGCAAGCCCGGCATCCAGCGCACTGTCCACCATCTGCGGTTTGATTGCCAGGATAACCATATCCGCATCCCGGACGGCTTCTTTATTATCCACGACACCGGTTACCCCGTACGTATTATGCAGGTATACAGCCCTTTCCGGACGGTGCGCCCCCACATAGATTGCCGCGGGATCCATCAGACAGGCTCCGGTCATTCCTTTGATGATCGCCTCACCCATGGCTCCACCGCCAATAAATGCCAGCTTTTTAAGGCTCAGTTTTTCGGCCACGAACTTCCCCTTCTTTCTCCTCCATACACCTCTGCCTCCGCATCAATATCCACATTCCGTGGTGCGCAGACAAGGATGTTCGGCCCGATTGTGCGGATCGTTCCGTTTAATGCATAAATAGTGCCGCTGATAAAATCCGTCATCCGTTTTCTTACAGCATTATCCGTAGTTTCAAAATTTACAACCACCGGCTGGTCGTTTCGAAGGAAGTCCGCTACCTTCTGGGAGTCGTCAAAGCTGACCGGCTCAATAACTACGACACGTACCTCCGTCGTCGTCTTCATCTGGATCGTGCGGTCTTCTTTCCTGTTCTTCCGCATCCGTGAAAGCAGGGACTGTTTTTTCGTTTTTTCTTCTCTTTTGGCAGGAGGCGCATCTTCCCTGACCGTTGCCGTAGGAGCAGGCCGAACCGCTTTCGGGAATCCTTTTTTCACCGACGCCTCAACAGTTTCCCCCTCTTCCGCCTCATCCTCTTCTTCCAAAATTTGTTCCTGATCGTCCGGATCATACAGACCTAATGTTTCTGAAATCCGGTCAATAAATTTTTTCTTTCCCATATCTGCGGTCTCCTCTGATCAGAATTTTTAGTTTCAGCGTTCATCTTTCAGAACCGCCGGCCATGAAATCCGTTCCCATCTGCCGGTCATACTGACAACCATTTCGGTTCAGTATCCTCGGTTTCCGTAATCCCTGGCGCCAAACAAGGCCGAACCGACCCGTACCATATTGGCCCCTTCTTCCACAGCGATCTCATAGTCGCCGCTCATACCCATGGAAAGATAGTCTATATCCTCCATCCGTTCCTTTAAATCACAAAAATATTCATACCCTTTATGGAAAACCGAATGAATGACGCTTTCATCCGGTGTGTTCGGCGCAATGACCATGATTCCCCGAATTTTGATATGGGGCAGTTCGTCAATCTTATCGAGGACCGCTTCATATTCTTCCGGCAAGAATCCTGTCTTCTGGGGTTCCCGTGCAACATTGATCTGCAGCAGCACCTCTGTCACCTTGTCCAACTTGGCGGATTCCTTGTCCAGCGCCCGCAGCAGATGTTCGCTGTCTGCCGATTCAATCATGTCGAACAATCCGACTGCTTGTTTTGCTTTATTGGTCTGCAGGTGACCGATCAAATGCCAGTGTCCCGGATGCCCGATATGTTCCTGTTTCTCCCGGGCCTCCTGCACACGGTTTTCACCAATATTCACCACGCCTAACGCTTCTATTTCAGAAATGATTTCAGCCGGATGGTTTTTTGTAACCGCCACCAGGCAGACCGAATCCCCCGACTGCATCTTTCCGGTGCGCTTTGCCAGTGCCGCTTCAATGTTTCCGGACACCTTTTGCAGGTTTTCTGCAAGCATAGACAACACTCCCTTTATTTATGAAAACATATTTTGGTAAACATATCATTAATAACGTTACCATATGAAATACTATTCCATGTTAAAGAATAACAGATAAACAGGATTTCTTCAAGATTAAATATTTTAATAAATAGTAATAAACCTTAGGACCCGGTGCATTGAATGGATTTTTCCTGTAATGTTATACCCGGCAGGGAGTATTCGACTAAAAAATGCGAAAAGGAAATCAGCCTTATGCCTTCCGGCACAGGCACACCCCCATCCTCCCCGTCTTTCCTTTTTCATGCCGATAGGAGCAAAACTGTTCCGGATTGTCATTTGTGCAGACACCTGCAACGAAAATGCGCTCCGCCAGCAGGCCCGCCTCTGTCAATTGACGGCGATTTACCTGCCAAAGATCGAGCCAGTATTTCCCATTCCCTTTATCCGTAAAAAAACAATTGTAGTCCTGCATATTTTCTTTTACCGCATCATCCACCTCGTAACAGCAGGGACCGATGGAAGGACCGATAGCGCCCAGCATGTTTTTCGGATCCACCCCAAATGTTTTCTTCATAGCAAATACCGTTTTTTTGGCAATCTGCGCCGCTGTCCCCCGCCATCCCGCATGAGCCAGACCAATGGCGCCGGTTGCCGGGTCGGCCAGCAGGACCGGAACGCAGTCCGCATAAAAAAGGAGCAGCGGCACATCCGGCAGGGCCGTAATTAACGCATCCGTCTCCGGAATTGTCGTTTCGTAAGAAAAGGCGCCGCTTCCTATCAGTTCTTCAGTAACAACCTGTACCCTGCTTCCGTGTACCTGGGCACAAGTGGTAAAACGGCCCGCATCCACGCCGATGGACTCCGCGAACCGGTTACGGTTACGGATTACCTTTTCCGGGTCATCCCCAACATGCAGTGCCAGATTCAGTATACCTGGAACAATATCGCTTTCCCCATTCTCCCGGCAGGAAAACGCGTTACAAAACCCGACCTTTGAAAAGCTTTTAAACTGGCCGAAGCGGATTTTATTTTGTGACGTCATTTCGAAGTCTTTTTGCATTCATTTTCCTCTTTCAGGTTTTGTTTCATGTTTAAAATGTTTTATATCAAAATATATTGAAGCCGCTACCTTGTTTTAATCTTCTCCCTTTAAAATTCGTTCCAAGAACAAAAAACAATTTTTTTCATACTAAAATCTTATCTGTTTTGTGCTTTTCTTTATACTTTTTTGCAGACTCCGCATCGTTCACAGCCGTCAAAACACGGGGGTGTAAGTTTTCCTTCCTCGGAATTTTTTTGTTCTTTCAGCAAATATTCTTTGGTTACTCCCATGTCCAAATGATCCCAGGGCAAAGAGTCTTCCGGAGCAATTTGTCGGCAGGCGTACTCCTCCGGATCCTGTTTAAAATATCGAAAGGCTTCCTTTAATCCTGCCTGCTGTTCATCAGCCCAATGCAAAATACGCCCAAGCCTGCGGTCGCCCCTTGCCAATGCAGCCTGTAACACCGTTTCTTTCAACGATTCTGTCAACAGGCGGATACGCCTGTCTTTCCGGAACCCGTCATGCAGCAGTTTAAATCTTCTCTTTAATACTTTTCCATCTTCCAACGGCGACCACTGGTACGGGGTAAAAGGCTTGGGGATAAACGCGTTCACGGACAATGTCAATTCCCCTTTATGACCAAGCCCGTCCATCCGCTGCCTTACCCGGTGCACCAATGCAATCATTTCCTCAATATCCTGATCGGTCTCTCCCGGCAGACCGATCATAAAATACAGTTTCATATTGGGCATCCCCGCCCGGGCTGCGTATTCCATCGCCTGATAGATATGCGCTTCATCAATTCCTTTATTAATGGCAGCCCGCATGCGCACGCTTCCTGCTTCCGGCGCAACGGTCATAGTGCGCTGTCCGCTCCCGGTCAGTGCCTGCACCAGCGGCAAATCGATGGTATCTGCACGTAACGAGGCACAGGAAAAAGGGATACCCTCTCCGGCCAGCGTTTCTGTCAGCTGTTTCATTTCCGGATAATCAGAAACCGCGGCCCCCATCAGCCCCACCTTGGCCGTTTGCCCGGGACGCCGACGGATGTCTTCCAGCAGCATATGCAAATCGCGGCTTCGGGGTCTCCGGAAACAATACCCCGCCATACAGAAACGGCAATGGCGTCCGCAGCCCCGGGCCACCTCCACGATAAACATATTGGCAAATTCCGTATACGGTGAAATGATAGCCGAAGTATGCGGATAATCGTCCAGATTCCGTATCCATTGCCTGGATACCCTTTCCGGTACGCGTGCCAGCCGATTCATGCAGCAAAAATGTCCCCGTTCGTCATATCCGGGTTCATAAAACCGCGGCACATACACGCCTGGCAACTGTGCTGCCGCAAGAAGCCTCTCCTCCCGCGTCTTTTTTTCCGTCCGCAGCTGTTCCAACCGCTGCAACAGAACCGGCAGCGTCTCTTCCCCTTCCCCGATGATAACCATATCCGCAAAGTCGGCCAGCGGTTCCGGGTTAAAAGTAGCGCAGGGACCCCCTATGATCACAAAGGGATCTTTTTCTCCCCGGTCTCGCGCCAGCAGTTTTATATGCCCCAGCCGAAGCTGGGCCAGCACATTCAGGTAATCCATCTCAAAGGAAACCGTTATGCAGATGTAAGGAAAATCAGCCAGCGGGCGCTGGGTCTCCATGGAAAACAAAGATGTCTTTGTCCTCACATACTCATCCTGTTTCCGCGCTTCCGGCAGGAAGAACCGTTCACAGGCCCAACCTTTTTGGTTCAGAATCTGATATAAAATATGCAGCCCCAGATTCGACATCCCCAGGTGATAGGTATTCGGGTATAAAAAAGCCACCGGGATACGGGCTCCCGGGGCAAAAATTTGTGTTCCGATTTCTGTCGCAAGGATTTCCCTTGCCTCTTTTTGCAAATTCCTGCTCAAGCAATTGTCCTCTCTTTTGAATTGGAATTTGTACATTAGCGTGCCCGTCTGATACCGCCTTCGGTTTTTCATTCTTCGTTTATGCGGCAAGCGCAAAGACTGTGCAAACCCGTCACCGATTGCGATGGTTTGCCCATGCCTTTGCCTCGCAGCATAAGGAAATGCACGATAAATTCGAACATTGTGGCCCGGGCACACAAATTCTAAATTTATTTGCTCTTCAGCTTCTTTTCCAGCGCATCAATGGTTGCTTTTAACACCTTCAGCCGCGCGTAATATTTGCTGTTAGCCTCCACGATGACCCAGGGAGCGTAATCTGTGTTGGTGCGGCCAAGCATTTCATTGACCGCGTCTTCATATTCGCCCCACTTGGCCCGGTTGCGCCAGTCTTCCTCCGTAATCTTCCACAGTTTTTCCGGATTGTTTTCCCGTTCCCGGAAACGGCGGGCCTGTTCATCTTTGTCTATCTGAAGCCAGAATTTCAGGACCACGATATTGGCTTCGGTCCATTCTTTTTCCATTTCATTGATCTCGTCATAGGCCCGGCGCCAATCCACATCCGGTGTCAGTTTCTCAATCCGTTCCACCATGACCCTGCCATACCAGGTGCGGTCAAACAACGCTATATAGCCTGGCATCGGCACATGGATCCAGAATCTCCACAAATAATGGAACATGCGTTCCACCTGATTAGGAGCAGAATTTGGATGTACCGCGAAATCCAGCGGATCCAGCGCATCCGTAACACGTTTGATGGCGCCTCCCTTGCCGCCGGCATCCCAGCCTTCAAAAGCCAGCACGGCTGAGACACCTTTGTTAAACGCTTCTACCTGTAACTCCCCGAGCCGTTTCTGGTATACATCCAGTTTGCTCTTATATTCTTCTTTCGAGATAGTCTTACTCAGGTCCACCTTGCTGAGGATATCGTACTTTCTCCTGCTGTCACTGATATTCGTGGAAGGCTTGACCGTTTCCTTATCTGCCTTAAAGGCCGCGACCGCTTTATTGATTTCTTCCACAATCGTGCTGAACTTCAAACTCCGCCGCATCCACATCATCGCCTGCAATCACGTGCCAGGGCGCATTCTCCGTATCGGTAGCTTTAAGCATTTCCAGATACCGGTCATAAAATTTATCATATGCGTCTTTTTCCGAATAAATTTCAGTAGCAGGCTTCCAGGCCTTCGCGGAATCTTTTACGGCAGACTTCCAAATCTTCTCCTGCTGCTTTTCCGAAACATGCACAAAGAATTTTAACAGGCAGTAATGTCCGTCGGTAAGTTGTTTTTCAAAAGCATTGATTTGTTCAAAAGTAGTATTGACCGCTTTGGTTTCCTTGTCCACCTCAATCTGGTTCTTGAGGAAGTACCAGCTATGCCGGTAGATGACCATGTGGCCCGGTGCAGGAAGTCGTTTCCAGAACGTTGCAAAGAACGGACCTTTTTTCTCTTCTGCCGTAACACGGGTCGAGGTAAACACATATAAACCGCGGGCATCCATATGCTGCAGCATTTTTCCCACAATCTCACTGCGACGGGAATAACGCCAGCCTTCAAAAACGATGATGATTGGCATCCCCGCATCCCTTGCGGCGCGCTGTGCCCTTCCCAGGTCATAACCAAGCTGGCCGTCCAGCATCTCTTTCAACTCTGATTTTTTCAACTTGGCGCTCAGATCCACCTTTTTCAACATCAGAAATTTTCCTCCTCCCAAGGCCGCAGCCCCCGGGGTTTATCCAGTATGACCGATACCCGGATCCCCCGTTTAATTTCTTGTTTATTTAAGTGAAGCGAAAATTCTTTAATTTCCACTCCATCTTCAAAACGAGATTGTTTTCTCACTCCGGTCCCCTCATACTGGGGCCCGGATCCTATCTTCCGCCGGTTCTTCCCAACCCGCTCCGCTTCCTGCCGCGCCGCAACGATATCATGATGGGAAATACTCCCATCCGCATTGCGCCGCAGACTGTCCTCTTCCCTGCAGGACGCGTCATGATCTTCCGTAATTTCCCTGTCCTGTCTGCGCTCCCCGGCGGCATCCCGGGCTTCCGGAAGCCGAACCGGTCCGCCCTCATCCCGTCCCTCCGGATGCGGCGGTAATTCCTGTGGCGGAAGATCGGGAGCTTGTTTATCCGGGAAAAAAATTGCCGCTTCCCGTTTCAGCTGGCGCGCCAGTTCTTCCTCTTCCGAAAGGCGCTGCTCCTCGCGGACAGGGATGGCAGATATATAGTGATGATTAAAAAACATTCGGCAACTCCTGTAACAAGGCCCTGACAAAAACGGAACATGTCATCGGATCTGAAAAACCGGTACCCCAAAAGATATCGGCAGCCTTAAAACATATCGGCCGATCCGGACAACCGGCTTTGATGGCAGTTATATGTCAGGCGCAGACGGTCCGGCTTCTATCACGAAAGTATTTCCTCAGGATTCTTCCGTGTTTTCTTCACCGGAAATTGATTTTCTCATCTGGGTATCCGCGTTGATGTTGTTCATACGATAATAATCCATCACACCCAGGCGTCCCTGCCGCAGTGCATCCGCCATCGCCTCCGGCACCTTGGCTTCGGCTTCCACGACCTTCGCCTTCATCTCCTGTGTATAGGCCTTCATTTCCTGTTCTTTGGCAACCGCCATAGCCCGGCGCTGCTCCGCCTTCGCCTGGGCGATCCGCTTGTCCGCTTCCGCCTGGTCCGTCATCAAGGAGGCGCCGATGTTGCGTCCAACATCCACGTCAGCAATGTCAATAGATAGAATTTCAAAGGCTGTTCCTTCGTCCAGCCCTTTATCCAAAACCGTTTTTGAAATATGATCCGGGGATTCCAGCACATCGGTATGCATCTCTGAAGAGCCCACCGTCGTAACGATGCCTTCACCGACACGGGCGATGACCGTGGCTTCTCCGGCGCCGCCTACCAGCCGTTCTATGTTGGCGCGGACGGTCACCCTGGCCTTGACACGCAGCTCGATGCCGTTCTTTGCAACCGCGCCTACAACCGGTGTTTCAATGACTTTCGGATTGACGCTCATCTGGACGGCTTCCAGTACATCCCGGCCCGCCAGGTCGATGGCGCATGCCCGTTCAAAATTCAGGTTGATGGCAGCCCTGTGCGCCGCAATCAGCGCATCGATAACACGGTCTACGTTGCCGCCTGCCAGATAATGGGCCTCCAACTGGTCAGAGTTGACGTGAAGCCCCGCTTTGTTTGCCTTGATGAGGGGCAATACGATCTTATCCGGGGGAACCCTGCGAAGGCGCATCCCCACCAGATTGAAGATGCTGATACTGACACCGGCAGAAATGGCGGAGATCCATAACCCTACCGGCACAAACTGCAAAAAAATAAATACGCCGATAACAATCAGGAAAAGGCTGGCGCTTCCACCCTCCAACAATTTCGACATTGCGACCTCCAAAAAGCGGCAGGAAATCATAACCGATAAACGGAATGTTTATCTCTTTACCTGCCCGATTTGCACGAGAAAGATTTCAATCCTAAATTGTATAACTCTTAAATTTTATTATACTATTTTATCGGATAAGTTGCCACAAAAAATGTGATTTATCGCAAAGAATTCACGAAGATTTCAATATAAAAATGACAGTGTCTGTTCTGACACTGTCATTGATTTTGTTACTGTAACAAATTTCTCACGATTGTATTGATCCGTTTGCCGTCGGCACGTCCCTGTACCTGGGGCATCACAGCTTTCATAACCTTCCCCATGTCTTTGGGACTTACTGCGCCAACCGCGGCAATCGCATCCTTAACGATCCCCGTTAATTCATCATCGCTCATGGCTGCCGGCAGATACGCCTTCAGGATCTCCAATTCCGCATTGGTCTGGTCTATCAGATCCTGACGCTGCCCTTTGATGAAATCAGCCAGCGAGTCCTCCCGCATCTTGACCGCTTTCATAATAACAGCCAGCACTTCGTTTTCAGTAAGCTCTTCTTTGTTTTTTCCGTTGATCTCCGCATTGCGGATGTCGGACCGGACCATACGGATTACATCCAGCCGGAGCTTTCCCGCTTCCCTGTCCTTCATCGCCTGCTTCATATCGGCCATCAGTTTTTCTTTTGTAGTCATCCGACCCGCCTCCAATTATCTGGATTTACGTTTTCTGGCTGCTTCGGATTTTTTCTTGCGCGCAACGCTCGGTTTTTCGTAATGCTCGCGCTTTCTTACTTCGGAAAGAATGCCGGCCTTCTGGGTCGCGCGTTTAAAACGGCGCAGCGCGCTCTCCAGGGACTCGCCTTTACCAACTTTAACTTCTGCCATCTGATCTCCCTCCCTCCACACACTTAGGGAAGTGTTCTGTATATTCCATCATACGCAGTACGCATAAATACCCGCGTATAATTTCACTCATAGATTATATCGTAAACGGCAGAATATGTCAATAAACGATAGCCCGCAAACAGCGGTATTTGCGCAGTATTTTGTGAAAAATATGTAACTAAATTCCCAATACCTTATATATCGACAAAATTTCGGTATTGCTGTTACCGCTGACACCGTTTTTTATTCCGCAGGGAACGGCGGCCAGCCCATAGCCTTGCCGCCGATCAGATGGATGTGCAGGTGCTGCACGGTCTGACCGCCATTCTTACCAGTATTGATAACCAGACGGAATCCGTCTTCCTTTATACCGAGTTTCTCCGCAATCTCACCGACCTTGCCCAGCATATGCCCCACCAAGGCGGGCTCTGCTTCCGTCACGTTATCCGCATGCGTTTTCGGAACCAGCAGTACATGCACCGGTCCCGCAGGCTCCAAATCCTTAAACGCTATCATCTTGTCATCTTCGTACACCTTGTTGGACGGAATTTCTCCCGCCGCAATTTTGCAAAAGATACAGTCGCTCATAACTAAACCTCCTCGTATAACCCCAAATCAAAAGTTGTATGGCCGCGTGATGCCGGCGGAAAGAGAAATCACAAAACGCTCAAAGTTTTGCTTATGTCTTTCCATGCCGCATCACTTTACGCATCACAACAAATTCTAATTCAAATTATAAAATGACGCCTTTGCAATTGTCAATTGCAGCTTCCGTAATTTTGATATCAACCATGCTTCCGCACAGGGATTCGTCGCCCGGAAATTCCACGCGAATATAATTTTCTGTCAGACCTTCCAGCAATCTTCCCTGATCCGGTTCCGAACCTGAACGTTTCACCGGCTGTTCGGCCAATACCCTGTGCCGCACTCCTATGTTGCTCTCAAAATATGCGCGTTGCATCTTTCTGTCAATTTCTGCCAGCTTTTCCGCACGCTCTTTCTTGACCGGTTCGGGAATTTGATCCCTCCGGGCTGCCGCCGGCGTTCCTTTCCGCATAGAATAGGGGAAGATATGCATCTTCGCGAACCCGCATTCCTGCACAAACCGGCAGGTCTGTGCAAAATCTTCCGGCGTTTCCCCCGGAAAGCCAACTATAACATCAGTGGTAATCGCTATTTCCGGCAGTTGTTTCCGAATCTGTTCCAGCAACATTTTAAACTTTGCCGTACTGTAAGGCCTGTTCATATCTTTCAGGATTTTATCGCACCCGCTTTGCAGGGGCAGGTGCAGGTGCGGGCAAAGACGCCGGTCTTTTGCCATCATCCCCAACAGCTTATCCTCCACTTCCACCGATTCCAGCGAACCTAACCGGAGCCTCTGCAGTCCCGGCACGGAAAGTGCCGCTTTCACGGCATCATATAGCGTCGTTCCGTCTTTCATCTCCCGACCATAGCAGCCCAGATGGATGCCGATCAGGACAATCTCCTTATAACCCGCATCTGTCAGCCGCCCCACTTCTTCCCGGATATTCCGGAGGCTGCGGGAACGCAGCGGACCGCGGGCATAAGGAATGATGCAATAGGAACAATACTGGTTACACCCCTCCTGGATCTTCAAATACGCGCGAGTCCTGTCCCCTTCGTTTCCGCCGGACAATTCTTCGAACCGAACGCCTTTTTCCCACGGACGGACTTCGTCATCCACAACCGGAATCCCCGGATGCATATCCGATGTAACAAAATCCAAAGCAGCCTCCGGCACTTTTTTCTGTTCCCCGGAATCCTCTGAATCGTCCGGCTCTTTCGCATCTTGCCCCGGCATATAATCCTTTTCTGACGGCCTAACTGCAACTTCCTCTTTTTCAGGATCCGCTTCGAGCCCTGCAGTGTCAGACCCGTTTTTAAGACTCTGCTTCCTCTCCAGCGCAGCTTCCACCAGGGATACGATCCTGGTCCGATCCCGGTTCCCGATAATCAGGTCCACCCCTTCGATAGACTTAACCTCTTCCGCCGCAGTCTGGGGATAGCAGCCGGTGACCACCACCAGCGCCCCGTTTCTCCTGCGGACAGCCCGTCGGATCATCTGCCTTGATTTATGCTGGCCCGTGTTTGTCACCACACAGGTATTGACTACATACACATCGGCTTCACCGGTAAATTCGCAAACCTCATAGCCCGCCTGTCGGAATAGCATCTGCATACTGGCCGTATCTGCCTGATTCACCTTGCAGCCCAATGTCATAAATGCAATTTTCTTCATATCATTCCAATCTTTCTGATTATCCGTTTGCAGTGTTATTGCTGCGTCCCGTTCTTTTCCATCAGCAGCCCAACCCAGTCCTTGATCCGGGTCACTTCCTTCACCCGCAACCCTGCTTTTTCTGCCGCTTCCGTCACATCCCGCCGGTAATCCTCAATAATCCCGCTGGCAAAGAACAGGCCTCCATCCCTCAGCTTGCCGGGAATATCCGGCAGCAGCATGATAATAATGTCCGCAAGGATATTCGCGACAATGACATCCGCTTTCCCTTCTGTGCCGTACAGCAGGTCTCCCTGCACAACTTCGATCCGATCCTGCAGCCCGGCTTTCGCGATATTTTCTTTCGCAGTCCGGACCGCCACCCCATCAATATCGACCGCCCTGATCTCTTTCGCGCCCAGCTTCGCCGCCATCATGGCCAGTATCCCGCTGCCAGTTCCAACGTCAAACACGGTCGAATCAGGACGGATGATCGTTTCCATCGCCTCCAGCACGAGACATGTGGTAGGATGCGTCCCCGTACCGAAGGCCATGCCGGGATCCAGATCCAGCACCACGTCTTCCGGTCCCGCTGCAAATTCCTCCCAGGACGGTTTGACTACAATATGCTTTCCCACCCGGGTCACATGGAAATACTGTTTCCATTCGTCGGACCAGTCTTCCTCGCTGACATGCCTGAACAGCGCCGGGCCAAAACGGAATTTACCGATCCGCCGTTCCACGTCTTCCAGTTCCCGTTCAATCTTCTGCATCCGGGAATCTAATTCGTTATCTACCGGATAATATGCCGTAACGGTCACGACGGAAAAATCCGTACTTGCCGGCAACGGGTCACAAAGCTCGAATGGCAGGGACCGGCGGAGGGTTTCATATAGAACGGGATCCTCAATGACCACACCGTTCCGCGCCCCGGCTTCCCTGAAGATTTCCGCGGTTACCTCCTCCGCTTCATGATTCACTTTTACGCTGATCTCCAGCCACTTTTCCATGCCGTCCTCCGCAGATTCTATCACCGGATTTTATATACCAAGGTTATCCGTTTCATACAAAACAGCCGTCGCAACCACCAGACCTGCTGTCTCCGTGCGCAGGATACGCCGCCCAAGGCTGACGGAGACGCCGCCAAGCCGGACAGCCTCTTCCACTTCCTCAGACGAAAGCCCGCCTTCCGGCCCGATGATGATTCCAACGGATCTGACATTTTTATGGGCCTGCAGCACCTCTTTTAAGCTGACCCTGTTCTCACTTTCATAGGCGATCAGCAGCAGATCATTCCCATTCCATTCCAAAGCCTTTGCCAGACATGTCACAGGATGCACTGCCGGAATGATATCCCGTTTGCTCTGCTTGGCTGCCGATTCAGCAATCTTCTGCCAGCGTTCCGTCTTTTTTTCCGCCCTGGCCGCTTCCAGCACCACGACAGAATGATCCATCGTTACCGGGAATACATCGGTTATGCCGATTTCCACTGCTTTTTGGATGATGAGATCCATCTTATCACCTTTCACAAGTCCCTGGAACAGGGATATCCTGACATCCGGTTCATGGCTTTCCCGCAGAATCTCTTTGGCCCTGACAGTTACTGTATTTGTTTCCACCACAGAAATCTCCCCGGTAAAACTGATCCCGTCATCGGTAACGACCTGAACCAATTCGCCCTGCCGCATACGCAATACATCAATAATGTGATGCGCATCCCTTCCGGTAATCTGCATATCTTGTTTAAAAGGTCTGGGAATAAAAAAACGATACATAAAAACCTCGTCTAGTTCAATTATATTTTACGGTTTCCCCATTGTTTTGCATCCTTCATTTTCGGATTCACACAGGTCACTACGATTTTATCATGGAAGAAAGTGATAATCAACTACTACAGAAGAACGCACCCAAAAACAAAAGACCGGCGCTTTCGCGTCGGCCTTTTGTTTCTTATTGTATCTCTGGGGTCCCTATGGTCTCGTTCCTCCCGGTTGTTGCTCAGGCAACCGTTTCCGTAAGGGTGTCTCACGTCCTTGCGGAAGCGGAGAATTGAAACCTTCTAATATCCACGCCCGTAAGCATGGGTATTGGTGAAAATTATTTACCGGCAGGACCGATCATGGCCAGCATCGTACCGGCCGCAACCGCGGTACCGATAACGCCTGCTACGTTCGGGCCCATGGCATGCATCAGCAGGAAGTTGGCCGGATTTGCTTTCTGGCCAACAAGCTGGGATACACGAGCCGCCATCGGAACAGCGGATACGCCCGCGGATCCGATCAGCGGATTTACCTTGACGCCGGAAGCGACCTTCATCAACTGTCCGAATACACAACCCAG
>CAJOKZ010000044.1 GCA_905235335.1 uncultured Succiniclasticum sp. | reverse complement strand
CACAAAGTTTTTAACTGAAACCACCCTCAGATTCCGTGAGCGCCATGGTTTCAGTTCATACAACTGAAACCGGTCTGGGAACTGCGCAAGGCCCTCTATTTGTTCTTCAATTTCATCCAGCAGATTTTGGGCAGCCATAGGAGATTTCAGCTTAAATGTTATGTAATTGATGATAGTGCGAAGATACTGCTTCGCTTCTTCAGTAACAGAAACAGAGTATCTCATAAGCCAATCGCTTCTGATATCAGCAAATACCTTGCCTGCAGGTTCAGTTCTTCCTGCAAGGACATCCCGATGCGCCTTTTCAAGTTCTGCATCCAGTTCTTCTGTACTCATAGCTCCAAGGGTAAGCGGTTCACGGACAACTCTCTTGATTTCAAACGGGATTCCATTATGATTCACAGCACTTTTTAAAAACATGGTAATAGCCGTAGACATGTTCAAGCCTAAGTCAGCGAATAAGAGTTCTGCATCTTTTTTCAATTCGGCATTTACACGAATGTTGATATTGGTCGTTGACATAATAATACCATCTCCTTCCTACAAAAAAATTATATAAAGAATTTTAAAACCTGTCAATACAATGTAAAGTAATGTATTGACAAGTTCAATATCAAAGGTAATTCTTGCTCACTTGAAGTATTTTTGCAGATAAACAATGATAGTTTAGTTACGAAATGGAAGATAGTTAGAATGTTATGCGAAATGCGGACTATTATCCCACTGTTACAACCGTGGAATAAAATTACAGAATAATTGCAAGGTTATTGTAAACAACATCAGTCTGCCAGTTATACGGTTCGAATTTTTATTGCAATTAAAATAAAAAAATAATGAATAAACACTTGTCAACGAAGTTATAATGAGGTATAATGAACAAGCAAGTTGCCCTTGCGGCGACGCAACGGAGTGGTACTCAAGCTGGCTGAAGAGGACGGTTTGCTAAATCGTTAGGGGTCGCAAGGCTCGCCCGAGTTCGAATCTCGGCCACTCCGCCATATTTCTGGCATCTAAGCATCTGGTGAAAAACCGGATGCTTATTTTTTTGTCCGGGTGGGCAACAAGGTGGACAATAAATAAAATGCTCTTGTTCCATTTATTTTGGCGACTCTTTGTGGTATAGTTATAGTAAAAGAAAAGCGTAAAGGATAAGGGAAAGGAAAATGTTTATATGACAAAAGAAGAGTTTCGCGCTTATTTGGACGATTTGCCGCTGGAGACGATAGAAACTATTATCGAAGCCTGTTTTTATTCAACGACGCTGAACCGTTTCGGAGCCTATAAGATGGAAAAATTTGATGAGATGTTGTGCGATGACGGTTGCCTTGCGGTAGTAAAAGCCGTGCTTAACAGTCCGGGTTTCAATCCGGAAGCCTTTTACTTTTCGCCCTATTATGACTTCTCCGGGGGAAAACCGGAGCTGGTGAAAATTGAGACATTGACAAGAGCGGAATACACAGAAAAACTCCTTTCCCAAAAGGAAGAAATCATAGATGAGATGATTTACTCAGCAAGCGAGATAGTATACGATCTCGAAGTGGATCAGCCGGAATTAGCTGACAAATTCTATGAATATGTAAAGAGTAATATTTGAAGTAAGGCATAAAATCACAGTCTGATGAGATAGTGATTCTGTTACAACCCTTAAAAAATACAAAAACGCCGGAAGCTTAAGGAGGAAAAATGAGCGGATATCTGACTTTTGATGGAACATTGAACCGGTATCCATCCAGACGAAGCGTTGTTTACGGAAGGAATGGCATGGTATGCACCTCTCAGACGCTGGCGGCCCAGGCAGGGCTTGATGTGCTGAAAAAAGGCGGCAATGCCATTGATGCCGCCATTGCGACAGCCATCAGCATCGCCGTATTGGAGCCGCCCAGCAATGGGATCGGAAGCGACTTGTTCGCACTTGTATGGTATCACGGAAAACTGTACGGACTGAATGGGAGCGGACCGGCTCCTATGGGACTGAACAGGGAGACCGTGTTGGAAAAATTGGCCTGTAAAAACGGCGGCGGAACAAACGGAACCGTTTCCGGAGCGATTGAAAACCTGTCTGCTTCCGCTATGCCGGAGACAGGATGGGAAGCGGTGACGATCCCGGGCGCGCCGGCATCCTGGAAGGAATTGCACGACAAGTTCGGCGTCGCAGATTTTGAAAGTTTGTTCGAGGCGGCGATACGCTATGCCGAAGAAGGCTACCCGTTGCAGCCGATCTGCAGCAGGTTGTGGAAGAAAAATGTGCCGAAGGTGATGTCGCTGACCGACCCCGTCTACCGGTGGGTAAAGGAACAGTTCTTTTTGAACAGGGACCTGGACGCCGGCGCTGTCATGAAGCTGCCGGAAATGGGAAAGACCCTGCGGGAACTTGCGAAAACAGGATGCAAGAGTTTCTACGAAGGCGATATTGCCCGGGCAATAGTGGATTTTTCAAAAGAAACCGGCGGCTATCTTACAGAACAAGACCTGTCCTCCTATCGTCCGGAATGGGTAGAACCCATCTCGCTGGACTACCGGGGGTATGAAGTCTGTGAGATACCGCCCAACAACCAGGGACTGGTTGTTCTGATGACGCTGAACATTTTGCGGCAGATGGCGCTGGAGGGAAAAGAAAATCCGGAAACGGTGCATAAACAGCTGGAAGCGATGAAGATAGGCTTTACGGACGGAAAGATGTATATCGCAGATCCTCATTATATGAAGGCAGACGTGAACTATTTCCTTAGCCAGGCCTATGGTGAGAAGCGGGCGGCGGAGATCGGGGCGGAAGCGGCCCTGCCAAAGCCGGTCGACCTGAACTGCGGGGGCACGGTCTACCTGTGTACGGCGGACGGGGAAGGGAATATGGTATCCCTGATCCAGAGTCATTTTTACAATTTCGGAGCCAAGCTGGCGGTTCCGGGGACAGGGATCCTGCTCAACAACAGAGGAAGCAATTTCAGCCTGGATCCCGGGCATGATAACTGCCTGGCTCCGGGCAAGAGACCGTATCATACCATCATACCGGGCTTTTTGCTGAAAGACGGGGACGCCGTCGGGCCTTTCGGGGTGATGGGCGGCTATATGCAGCCGCAGGGCCAGGTCCAGGTGGTCAACAACATGGTTGATTTCGCACTAAATCCCCAGGAAGCGCTGGATGCTCCGCGTTGGCAGTGGACCGGCGGGAAGACCGTGGAGATCGAGGCAGCCTTTAATAAAGACATCGTTGCGGACCTGATCCGCCGGGGACATGATGTAAAGCTGATGGAGGATTTCACTTCTTTTGGCAGGGGGCAGATCATCCTGCGGCAGCCGGACGGGGTTTACGCGGCCGCAACGGAACCGCGTACCGACGGTGTTGCGGCAGCCTGGTGACCGACCGGGCTGGGACCGTGGAAGTGCCGGGAAGCAGATGCATGGGAAGCGGACAAATCCATTAAATCACTTTTGTAATCATTTTTTAACCAATATAACAAAAAGGATTTTCCAAAAAGCAGGAGACAGGGATGTTTATTGACAAAGCGAGGATATATGTTGAGGCCGGAAACGGCGGGGATGGCATGAGCAGTTTCCGCCGGGAGAAATTTGTAGAAAAAGGGGGCCCCAACGGCGGTAACGGAGGCCGGGGAGGAAATGTGATCCTGCGGGCAGACGTGAACCTGAACACACTGATCGATTTCCGATATAAAAGAAAATTCATCGCCAGGCCCGGCGAGCGGGGCGGTGTTTCCAACATGACAGGACACCGTGGCGAAGATGTCATTGTAAAGGTGCCTATGGGAACCGTGGTCCGTGACGATGAAACAAATATCATGGTCGCCGACCTTACGGAAGACGGGCAGGAATTTATCGCGGCAAAAGGCGGACGCGGCGGAAAAGGGAATGCCTGCTATGCCACCAGCACAAAACGGGCCCCCACGTTTGCGGAAAAAGGGGAGCCCGGCACAAAGGGATGGCTTCGCCTTGAACTGAAGCTCTTGGCGGATGTGGGACTGGTGGGGTATCCCAGTGTGGGAAAGTCCAGCATCATATCCCGGGTCAGCGCGGCGCGTCCGGAAATCGCAGCATATCATTTTACGACCCTTACACCGGTGCTTGGCGTTGTCCGGTTAAGCGGGGAACAGAGCTTTGTGCTGGCGGACATTCCCGGGCTGATCGAGGGCGCGGCGCAGGGTGTCGGCCTGGGCCATGACTTTTTGCGGCACATCGAGCGCACCAAGGTGCTGCTGCATGTGGTGGATGTTTCCGGCAGTGAGGGACGGGATCCTGTTGAAGATTTTGATAAGATCAATCACGAGCTGGAGGCCTACAGTCCCAAACTGGCCCGGCGTGCCCAGCTGGTGGTCGCCAACAAGATGGACCTGCCGGACAGCGCGGAGAACCTGGTCAAACTGAAGGCCTATGTGGAGGCTAAAGGGTATAACGTCATGCCGGTATCCGCAGCTACCGGGGAAGGACTGCAGGAACTGATGTGGAAGGCCTATGAGATGGCGCGGCAGTATGTCCCGGAACCGGAGGAAGAGATCGGCGTTATCGAGGAAGGGGACCCGGACAGCTTTGAAATCATCTGTGGGGCGGAAGATGCCGATTTTGAGGTAAAAGGAAAGAACATCGAACGGCTTGTGGCCATGACGAATTTTGATAACGAAGAGGCCCTTTACCGTTTCCAGCTGATCTGGAAGCGGCTGAAGATCGAGGAGGCTCTTCTGGAAGCAGGGATTCAGGAAGGACAGACGGTGCGCATCCGCGATATGGTGTTCAATTACCAGAAGAGCAAGTGGAAGGATAAACGGTAGCAGGCAGCCCGGTACCGCTGCAGGGGGCGCGCCTCCTTGGCCGGCAGTGCCGGGGGAAGAAGGGATGTGAGGGAATGATTCGCAATCGGAAAGATCTGAAAAAGGTTAAACGTATTGTTGTGAAGGTAGGGACCAGCACGATCACCTATCCTAACTGCAGCCGTAATTTTTCACGGATGGACAAACTGTGCCGGGAACTGGCAGACCTGCATAACAAGGGGATCGAGGTAATCCTGGTGACCAGCGGCGCGGTAGCGGTGGGCTCGGAACGGCTGGGCCTGAAGGAAAAACCCAGAACGATACCGGGCAAGCAGGCGGCGGCGGCCGTTGGACAGGGTATTTTAATGAATACCTATGAAAAGATGTTTGCGGAATACGGAAAGATCGTGGCCCAGGTACTGCTGACCCGTACGGAGGTCCTGGACCGGCATCGGTATACCAATTCCCGCAACACGTTTATGGAACTGTTGAAACAGGGGGTCATCCCTATCGTCAATGAAAATGACGTAGTTGCGCTGGATGACCTGAAGATCGGGGATAATGACAATATGTCTGCTCTGGTGGCAGGGATTGTGGACGCGGATCTGGATATCCTGCTGAGCGATATTGACGGGCTATATACAGCGAATCCCAGCACCCATCCGGATGCCACGCTGGTATCGGAAGTGCGGGAGATCACACCGGAGGTGGAGGCCAGCGCCGGCTCGGCGGGAACCGGGTTTGCTACCGGGGGCATGCTGACCAAGATCCAGGCGGCCAAGGCGGCCACCAGTTCCGGTATCAGCATGGTGATCGCCTCGGGTACGGAGCCTGACGCGATTACCAGGATCCTTCAGGGAGAGAAGTTGGGGACCCTGTTTATTTCCCGGGAAAACCGGCTCCAGTTCCGGAAACGCTGGCTGGCTTTCGGATCCCGTATCGAAGGGTCGCTGAAGGTAGACGCCGGCTGCGTAAAGGCAATCCGCCGGCCGGGAGGGAGCAGCATCCTGCCCGCCGGCATCACGGAAGTCTCCGGGGATTTTGAGGCCGGGCATACGGTCCGTGTGACCGATGAAGCCGGCAATGAGCTGGCCCGCGGGTTAAGCCATTATTCTTCCCAGGAGCTGGAAAAAATCAAGGGACACAAGAGCAGCGAGATCGAAGGGATATTGGGAACAAAAACCTATGATGAAGTGATTCACAGGGACGACCTGGTTATATTATGACGGGAAGAAGGTGCTGATATGACGATTCGGGAACAGGCTGTAGCGGCAGCGGCAGCGGCGAGGAAGCTGGCTGCGGTTTCGCCCGCGGTGAAAAACAAAGCGCTGGAGGCCATGGCAGCAGCGCTGCTGGCAGGAAAGGAAGAGATCCTGCAGGCAAACAGCAGGGACATTGAGGCCGGCAAGGCAAAAAACATGAAAGCATCGTTGCTGGACCGTCTGCTTCTGACAGACGCAAGGATTGAAGATATGGCGGAGGGGCTGCAGCAGGTGGCATCCCTGCGGGATCCCGTGGGCGAAATCATCGGCGGAAGCACGTTGCCAAACGGTCTGACGGTGACCAAGATCAGGGTCCCCATGGGCGTTATCGGAATCATATATGAAGCCCGTCCCAATGTCACAGCAGATGCCATCGGTCTGTGCCTCAAGAGCGGAAACGCCGTCATACTAAAAGGCGGCAGCGAGGCGATCCATTCCAACACAAAAATCGCAGAAGTGCTGCGTACTGCAGCGGAAAATGCCGGGATCCCGGAAGGCAGCATCCAGTTCATCACGAGTACCGACCATGCGGCAGTGCAGGAACTGATCACACTGAACGGATTGGTGGACGTGGTGATTCCCCGGGGCAGCGGACGGCTGATCCAGGCGGTGGTGGGCAATGCCAGTGTGCCGGTTATTGAAACCGGTGTAGGCGTATGCCATACCTTTGTGGATGCCGGCGCCGATTACCCTATGGCCGAAGCGATCGTCATTAATGCGAAGACCCAGCGTCCGGCGGTCTGCAACGCCATGGAGACATTGCTGGTTCATAAGGATGCGGTGAAGGATTTTCTGCCTCATATGCTCCGGGTGCTGAAGGATAAAGGGGTACAGATCATTGGGGATGAGACAGTCTGCGCCATGGACGGGGACGCTGTTCCCGCTGCTGAAGAAGACTGGGCGACCGAGTATGGCGACCTGCGTTTGTCCGTCAAGATTGTAGACGATGTCGACGCGGCGATTGAACACATATCAAGATACGGCACGAAGCACAGTGAGTGTATTGTGACCCGGAGCCTGGCTAATGCGCGCAGGTTCCAGCAGATGGTGGACGCGGCCTGTGTCTATGCGAACGCCTCTACCCGTTTTACGGACGGGTTCCAGTTCGGTTTTGGGGCGGAAATCGGCATCAGCACCCAGAAACTGCACGCCCGCGGTCCTATGGCGCTGCCGGAGCTGACGACCTATAAATATCTGATCAGCGGAGACGGACAGATCCGCCCATGATCACCCTGCAGATGGAATAGTTATTCCTGCGGAAAACTTTAAATTTTTTTGCATCGTAACATAAATTTGCCACAATTAACTGGTACAATTCACGTATAAAGTATTAAGCAAGAGTCTGTCTGAAAAAAGACGGAACGGTACAGGAGTGTGGTCGGAATGCTGAAATTTATAAAGAACAATATTTATGTCCTGATATTTTTAGTGCTTTTGGTTTGTGCGGGTTTTGGAGGCTATAAATATTATCAGGGCCAGAAAGTCGCAAAGGAGGAAACGGTAAGGACCGCCTCGGTTGAATACGGGAACCTGCAGAAAAGTGTTTCCGCTACCGGCAGCCTCAGCGCGCTGGATAATGTGGATATCAGCTCCAAGATCACCGGACGTATCGTAGAAGTTTTAGTGGCGGAAAACGATCATGTGACGGCTGGGCAGCTTCTTCTGAGACTGGACGATACGTCTTTGAAGGCCACAGAGGTGCAGCGCAAGGCTACGCTGGACGAAGCCGAACTGACACTGAACCGGTATGCGCAGCTGGTAAGCCAGGGAGCTATTTCGCAGCAGACCTATGACACGGCGCTGATGAACTATAAGGTTGCCAAGGCTGCCCATGATCAGGCAGTATCAAACACGAACGATACCTATATCTACTCCCCGATTGACGGCTATGTCATCGGAAAGCCGACCCCGGTAGGCCAGACCATCAGCTCCGGTATCAGCCAGCCCCAGGTCATCATGTCCATCGCTAATTTGGACAAGATGCAGATTGAAACGATGGTGGACGAATCGGATATCGGCCAGATCAAGGTCGGGCAGAAGGTTGAATTCACGGTAGACTCTTTTTCGGAAGAAACTTTTGAAGGAACGGTACGCCTTATTTCCCGCAGTGCGACCACGACAAATAACGTAATTTATTATAAAGTGTATGTGGATGTAGCAAACTCCCAGAACAAGCTGTTCCCCACCATGACGGCACGGGCGAACATCATTATCAGTGAAGCCAGGGATGTCCTGATGATCCCCCAGAACTGCCTGTTCTACGACGGAGGCCGTAAGTATGTGAAGAAATATGACCCGAAGACTAAACAGGAAACGGAAATTGATGTAGAAGTGGGTATGAGCGGCGACGAGAACGTAGGCATCAAGAGCGACAAACTGCGCCAGGGCGACAAGCTGCTGGTAAAAACACTGAAAGCAAAACAGACCACGAATACCAATCGAAGCCCGATGCCGGGCGGCCCGCACTAAAGAATCAGAAGGAAAGTCGCTGCGGTATACAAATGCGGGTAAGAAGCGCAGCTGACAGAGCCTGTGTGTCCGTAACGGTTGCACGGAAACAGGACAGGAAACGAGGGATGAACATGGCAGATGTCATTGTACTGGAAGATATTGTGAAGCAGTTCACCATGGGCGATACAGTTCTACAGGCGCTGGATCATGTGAACTTCAGCGTGGAAGAGGGGGATTTTGTTGCCATCATGGGGCCTTCCGGCAGCGGCAAATCCACCATGATGAATATTCTCGGTTGCCTGGACCGTCCTACTTCCGGCAAGTATTATCTGGACGGAAAAGAAGTGGCGGGACTGGGCGACGACGAGCTGGCCCATACGCGGAATGCCAAGATTGGCTTCGTCTTCCAGAATTTTAATCTGCTTTCCAAAATTACAGCCCAGGAGAACGTGGCGCTGCCCCTGGTGTATGCAGGTGTTCCTGAGGAGGAACGGATGGAACGGGCCCGGATCGCATTGCGGGATGTAGGGCTGGAGGACCGCATGGACCATAAACCAAACGAACTGTCCGGCGGGCAGCGGCAGCGGGTGGCAATCGCCCGGGCCCTGGTCAACAATCCTGCCATTGTGATGGCCGACGAACCCACAGGAAACCTGGATACAAAATCCAGTTACGAGATTATGGATATCTTTAAAAAGCTGAATGCCATGGGCAAGACCATCGTCATGGTCACCCATGAGCCGGATATCGGGCAGCAGACCAAACGCATCCTGGTCATGCGGGACGGTCACCTGAACAGTGACGAAAGGCTGGTACACGATTATGTTCAATGAGTCGATTAAGATGGCTATCGACGGGATGATCTCCAACAAGCTGCGTACGCTGCTGACACTGTTGGGCATCATCATCGGCGTAGGCGCTGTAATCGCGATGGTCAGCCTCGGCTTTGGTGTAAAGGAACAGATCAAGGATAATATTTCCCGTCTGGGAAGTAATCTGCTGATCGTCCAGTCCGGCGGACGCACGGCAACCGGCGCCCGTATCCAGGCCGGCAGCGGCGCGCGGCTTACCTATGATGATGCCAAGGCGATCGAGAAGAACATCGACGGGGTCAAATATGTGGCGCCTATGGTATCCCGCGGCTATCAGCTGGTTGTGGGGAACCAGAACTGGACTACCAACGTGCAGGGGACCACGCCTAATATCATCGCAATCCGGGACTACAAGGTGGAAGAAGGCCGGAACATGAATGAGCGTGACATGAACAGCAAGGATCGTGTCTGCGTGATCGGAAAGACGATCGTCGACAATCTGTTCCCGGAAGGCGACCCGGTAGGCAAGACGATCCGTATCAATTTGGCGCCGTTCAAGGTGGTCGGTGTGTTGGGAAGCAAAGGACAGTCCTCCAGCGGACAGGATCAGGATGACGTTGTATTTATTCCTCTTACAACGGCGCAGAACCGGATGATGGGCATCACGTATGTGAATAATATTACGATTCAGGCGTTAAATGAGAATGTCATAGACAGTGTTCAGGCAGAAGTGGAAAACCTGCTTCGGATCCGGCACCGCATCAAAAATTCGGATGATGATGATTTTACGGTCCGGAACCTGGCCGCTCTGATGGATACCATGATGAGTACGGCCAACACCATCACCATGCTGCTGGGCTGTATCGCGGCCATCAGCCTGCTGGTAGGGGGCATCGGCATCATGAACATCATGCTCGTGTCGGTGACGGAGCGCACCCGGGAGATCGGCATCCGGAAAGCGTTGGGCGCTACTTACAATAATATTTTGCTGCAGTTCCTGATCGAGTCTGCGGTCATCGGTATCATCGGGGGGTTCCTTGGCGTAGTGCTGGGGGTCGGCTCCTCATATGCGATCAGTGCGTTCGCGGAATGGAAGACGGTCATCTCTGTGCCGGTCATCATCATCGCGGTGGTATTTTCCGTAGGGATCGGCGTGTTCTTCGGTATTTATCCGGCCCGGAAAGCCGCCCTGCTGGATCCCATCGAAGCGCTCAGGTATGAATGATCACTGGGGCGGTTTGCCTGATATGAAAAAAGAGGAAAACTGCATGCAGGAAAAGGGCAGTTTGTCGGATAAAGTAAGATTACTTATACAGGCCTTCCCGGAATTTCTGGGAAGGCCTAAAACCATTTTTGATATCAGGGACCGGTGCAGGATGCTCTTGCTGCTGGCCGCTGTAATTGCTGTCATAGAAGGAGTCATTTATTATTTACAAAAGTAAGGATAGATTGATATAATATAATGTAATACATTATTGGGAGGCAGCGTCATGGAGAGACTGGCTATCATGGGCGGGACCTTTGACCCGATCCATATGGGACACCTGCGTATGACGCATGCCGTCCAGCAGCAGCTGGAGTTTGACAGGATCGTATTCCTGCCTTCCTATATCCCGCCCCATAAAAAGACACGGTCTGATTTCGCTTCCTGGGAAGACAGGCTGGCCATGGTGCAGCTGGCAATACGGGATTATGACGCGTTTGTGGTCAGCAGCCTGGAATATGAAAGAGGAGGGCTTTCCTATACATATGACACGGTCATTTCTTTGCAGGAACTCTGGCCTGACGCGGAAATCTACCTGATCATAGGGGAAGATTCCCTGACACAGCTTTATACCTGGCACAGGGCAGAGGACCTGTTGCGCCTGGCGCATTTTGTTGTTGCGGAACGCCCCGGATACGAAGGGGAAGCCGGTGTGGCCCGGCTTGCGGGAGCTTACGGCGCCTGGGTGGAAACGAAGATTATCCATGCAAAAGTGCCGGAAACAGCCATATCTTCCACGGAAATCCGGAAACGGCTGCGGGAAGGAAAACCGATCCGTGGCATGGTTCCCCGGTCAGTCGAAGAGTATCTTTACAGGCACGGGCTTTACCGGGCCGGATGAGAAACCGGTTGAACCCCGGTGCTTCCCTGTATTGCGATTAGAAAAACAGCAGGGGATTCTTCGGACAGAAAGAAGGACAGACGTATATGACGATAGAAGAAATGCGGGTCATGCTGGAAGAAAGCCTGCCCCGTAAACGCTATGAACATTCCGTCCGCGTGTATGAAACGGCGCTGCAAATGGCGAGGCATTGGCACGCTGACGAAGAAAAAGTAGCGCTGGGAGCGATGCTCCATGACTGCGGACGCCAGGTTCCCACGAAGGAAAGCCTGGCCAGGGCCCGTGAACTGGGGATAGAAGTTGATCCGACGGAAGAAGCGCAGCCCATCCTGCTGCACGCCAAGCTGGGAGTCTATTACGCGGTCCATCGGTACGGTGTCAGCGACCCGGAGGTGTTGGCTGCGATCCGCTATCATTCCACGGGGACTGTCGATATGACGGATACCGCAAAGATCGTATATCTGGCTGACCTGATCGAGCCGGGCAGGGATTTTGAAGGGGTAGAGGAGCTCAGGAAAGTTTCCTTCAGGGATCTGGACCGGGCGATGTTCTTATCCTATATCAATACCTTCCGGTACCTTCTGGAGGATGAAGCGTTGATCCATCCGGATGCTGTTGCGGGATATAACCAGCTGGCCGCCGGATATAAAAAAGAAAAAGCCCAAAATGGGAAAAAGAGGAAATAAATGGATTCGGAAAACAAAAACGGACATAATACCGGGAATACGGAAGATAACAACCGGCACTATCAACGGCCGAAGCGCCGCAGGCTGCGCTGGGGACGAGTGTTTTTGCTGCTGGTGGTGCTGGCTGTCCTGCTGACCAGTGTTTTCTGGGGCGCCGTCTGGGTCTATACCAACATCCTGCATGCGCCGGAGAGGAAGACTGTTGCCGCGACTGCAGAAATTGAAAAAGATGAAAAGCTGAACCGCCGCATCAATGTACTGTTGCTGGGCATTGATGACGGAGACAGCGAAGCGGATGCCAGTGAGCCAAAGCGGACCGATGCCATGATCGTGGCCAGTTTTGACCCGGAGGCACATAAAATATCGCTCATATCGCTGCCCCGTGATACGATGGTCATCCTGCCGGGGCACACCCAGTATGAAAAACTGAATTCGGCCTATACCTACGGCGGGGTCGCCATGGCCAAGCAGACCATCGCCAACCTGCTGCGGATCCCCATCCATTATTATGCCCTTCTGAACTGGCAGGGGTTTATCCAGGTCATCAACCTGATCGGCGGTGTGGACCTGTATGTGGACAGGGATATGTATTATGAAGATCCTTATGCCAATCTGAAGATCGATATCAAGCACGGCTACCAGCATCTTGACGGAAACAAGAGCGGGCAGTATGTCCGGTTCCGTTCCGATGAACTGGGGGACATCGGGCGCGTGCAGCGGCAGCAGAAATTCCTGAAAGCGCTGGGATTGCAGATGTTTTCCGTAGAGAACATCGCCAAGATACCCACGATCCTTGCGACCGTGAAGAACTATGTGGAAACCGACATGGACACGGTTACCCTGTTGAAAGCAGCCCGAAGTTTCAATATCCTTTCGGATAACAATATCCGTTCCGGCATGCTGTACGGGAATTTTTATGATTCCCCTTCCAGCGGCATCAGCTATTGGAAGAGCACCCGTTCCGACATTGAAAAATCCCTGGCAGAAGTGGATATTCCGTACATGACGGCCAAAGAGGGAAATGACGCTAACGATCCGGTATTGGGGGTGGAGAATTTTTCCAGCGGGGAATACAACAGCCGGCCGGCAAAGAAGTCTTCCTCCGCGGTGAAGCGCACGGCTCCGGAAGACAGCAAGAAGAAACCGGCCGGGGAACAAAAGCCGAAGACAGACAAAAATACGGTGACGAAGAAAACAACGGAACCCAAATCTTCTCCTACCGTTTCCAATGCGCCGAAATCTGCCACACAGAAAAATGCGCCGCCGGTGATCCGGAAGCCGGTGATCAGCAATAAGCCCCAGTCGGCGCCAAAAAACTGACAAGAACCAATTCGTAAAAAGCAGAATGAAACAGACACGGAAGATACGGAGGTAAATTTAATGACCATGCAGCCGAGAGAGTTAGCTGAAAAAATCGCTGCTGTTGCGGATGACAAAAAAGGAAAAGACATCTTGATTTTAAACATGGAAGGCATTTCCTATATGACGGATTACTTTGTTATTGCCAGCGCATCCAATACCACGCTGGTGCGCGCCATCGCCGACGCCATCGAGGACAAGCTGGCGGAAGACGAGGTGCTTTGCCGTCATAAGGAAGGCTATAACGGCGGCCGCTGGATCCTGATGGACTTCGGGGACGCGGTGGTGCATTTGTTCCTGGAAGAGGAACGGGATTTCTATAACCTGGAACAGCTCTGGGCCGATGCCCCCAGCGAAGAATTCAAGGGGAGCGGCGATGGAGAGTAACCTGATGTATAAAGCCGGGGACGTGGTGACACTGAAGGTGGTCCGCGTCTCGGAGATGGGGGCGTTCCTGGATGCGGGGACGGGCGATACCTCGGACGATATCCTGTTGCATAAGCTGCAGCAGGAAACGCCGGTCAAGGTGGGGGATGAAGTGCGGGTATACCTGTATCTGGATCCCCGCAAGCGGCTGACGGCCAGTATGAAGCTGCCCAAGATGAAGGAAGGCCAGCTGGGATATGCAAAGGTGCTTAACGTAACGAAGGACGGCGGCTTTGTGGATATCGGGGCAGAGCGGGGCGTGTTCCTTCCCTACACGGAGATGCTGGGGAAGGTGCGGCCGGGGCAGAAGGTATGGATCCGTCTGTACCGGGATAAAAGCGGGCGCCCTGCCGTAACCATGAAGGTGGACAAGGAACTGGCGAAGGCAGCCAGACCGATTAGCGGAGCCAAGATCGGAGACGTAGTCACCGGAACCATCTACAACATTACCAAAGAGGGATTCTTTATTTTTACGAATGAACGGAACATCGCGTTCCTGCACAGGAGTGAGACCGATCCGAAGAAGTACCTCAGCTACGGGGAGCAGGTGACGGCCCGGATCACGTTCATCCGGGATGACGGCCATGTGGATGTGTCCCTGCGCAAGCAGAAAGAAAACGCTATGGAGGACGATGCACAGGCGATACTGGATACCCTGCAGTCCCGGAACGGCCGCATGCCCTATTGCGATGATACGCCCACGGAAATCATCAAGGCCAAGTTCGGGATATCCAAGGCGGCGTTCAAGCGGGCGCTGGGCCGGTTGATGAAGGAAGGAAAAATTTATCAGGAAAACGGATGGACGATTTTAAAATAAAAGGTGGGTTTGATATTTCACAAATCCCACCTAAAATGTTATAAGCTCAAAATAAAAAACAGTTTTCAGGGACAGGCGTGCCGGCAGTCGTGCAGACGGACCGGGCAACACCCGTACAGCCGCTGAAGCAAAAACGGCGAACGCGAAAGTGCCGGGATCTTCGGATTCCGGCACTGTATTTTTTGTCCGTACTACGTCCATATGTAGTAATACTGCAAAACCGAAAGGATTACAGTGCAAGTATCGGAAATAAATATAATTAAAAAAATAGTTCCTGAAATATATACAATAAATCTTTGGTCGTAATGAAACAGTAATAATCGTTCGCAAAATTCCTACTTTTGACGAATGAGTATTTACCCTTGACGTGTTAGTTTTAAACTGCAACTGTGAGACTATGAAATCGTGTGGGAGACTCATTAAAAAGGAGGAGTTATAATGGCTCAGTCCACGAAGTGTCTTATTCTTCTCGCAGTAATTGCCTTATTCTTTGTTACTGAAATCATTCCTTTGGCAGTTACTGCTACGGCTGGCGCTATCGCCTGCGGCTTGCTGGGATTCATCCCCGCAAAACAGGTATTCAGCGGCCTGTCCAACTCCACCGTTGTTCTGTTCGCCGGCATGTTCGTTGTAG